>DAHUXT010000009.1 GCA_027307065.1 Ktedonobacteria bacterium | reverse complement strand
GACGGCGCCCCTTCAGCCGCTGGCGCGCGAGGAGCGCGACCTTGTCAAGCGGCTGCTCGAGTTCCCGGCTCTGGTCGCCGAGGCGACCGAGCGCCGCGCGCCGCAGGCGATCCCGAACTATGCGATCCGCGTCGCCGCTGCCTGGCGCTAAACCGGGCGCGCCTGGTGGTCTGCCGAAGCGACAACATCCAGGCGCACGCGCAAGCCGTTGGCGAGGCGTAACGTGACCCGTGGACGCGGAATCGGGCGGAAACCGGGCACAACCATCGGCATGAAACGCTGAAGAACCGTGGCCAGCACCAGCCGCATCTCCATGTCCGCCAGCGGCATACCAATGCACATGCGCGGTCCCAGCCCGAACGGCAGATAGCTGCCCCGTGGCAGGCTGCGGGCACTGCCATCCAGCCAGCGCTCTGGCCTGAACGCGTCGGCGTCTCCCCAGAGTTCGGGCGAGTGGTGCAGCAGCCACGGACTGACGAGCAGCGGTGTGCCAGCGGGCAGATGGTAGCCCGCGAGGTCGAACGGCGCGAGCGTCACCCGATCGATAATCCATGCGGGCGGGCGCAATCGCAGCGATTCGAGAATGACGGCGTCGAGATACTCCAGCCGGGGTAGGTCGGCGGCGCGCGGCAGTTCGCCGTCGAGAATGGCTCTGATCTCACCACTGAGCCGCATATATGCCTGGGGATGCCGTGAGAGCAGATCGAGTGCCCAGGAAAGCGCAGTGAACGTCGTCTCATGGCCCGCCACGATCAGTGTCATCGCCTGATCGCGTACCTCGACGTCGCTCAAAGGCTGGCCCGCTTCGTCGCGCGCGTCCAGCAGCATCGAGAGGACATCGCCGTGGTCGGTTCCATCGGCACGGCGCTCGGCAATCAAACGATAGACGAAGGCATCCAGTTCCTCGGCGGGGGTGCGAAGGGGCTGCTCATGCGCTGGGTCTCGCCCTGGCCACAGGGGTAACGCGCGGGCGCGAGCGTTGAGCGCATCGATGCGGTTCATCAGGGCGAGCGGCAATACCGAGCCAAAGCCCGTCCGATGCTGCTCGACAGCCTCCCCGAACAGATGGCTCAATCGCGAGCCTTCCTCCGCGAGATCCAGATCGAAAAGCGCCTGAATGATGATGCGTAGCGTCACCTCGCGCAAGGCGGCGGCAATGTCGAGTTCGTCGCCAACCTGCCAGCGACTCACCATCTCACTGGTAGCGCGCGTCATGATCGCGGCGTAGCCTTCGACGCGTTTGCGATGAAACGCGGGCTGGACGAGTCGCCGTTGACGGCGGTGGGTCGCGCCATCGGTGGTGAGTAGTGACGCGCCGAGACGCTCGCGGAGTCCTGGTCGGTCGCCAATGGCCACGGCGCGCGCCCGTTCGACCAGAATGTCGTAGGCATGCTCAGGGCGGAAGGCAACGACAGCAGGGTGACGCAGAAAGTAGATCGTGGCGACCGCGCCATAGGCGCGCTGGACACCTTCGAGAAACGTCAACGGATTGCGCCGGAACTGCGGGATGTTGCCAACAACGGGGAAGCCGGCCGGCCCAGGCGGCAGATGAAAATGCCTCCGCTCAGCGTTGATAGATGTGTTCGTGACTTGTTCCCTGGGCGATGTCGTGGTCATGATGGTGCCCTCCTCGTCGCTACCATTGCCAGGCCATGACCAGCGAAACGCTCGTCCCCCCAATGATGCGACCTGCGCACACGGAACGCAAGCCAATCGCCCACGTGTTTACACCCCCGGTACTCGCTACTGATTGCGGCGCCCCCGCGACCGAATTGCTCTGCCAGCCGAACGCAACAGCGGCCACACCTCAAACAGCAACAGTCCGACCCCTACGACTCCGATGCCAAGCGCGAAAAACCATTGCGAAAGGAGAAGATCGTAGACGCGAAAGACTGCCCGCCTCACCGCTTCGACACCCGTGGCTAATCCAGCGTCGGATGACGTCAATTGCGCGGGCGTGTGCGTGAAGTTGATGACGAGCGCGTCACCGTCGCTCTCGTAGAAGTCGCCGCCACCGTTGCGCCCGGCGAATATGGGCGTCGTAAATGCGGCGGTTGTCTCGGAGACCACCATGCCCGTCTTCAACAGATCCGCGCCGACGGCGTCGCGCTCCAGATCAACTGCCGGGGCTACGTGATGGGTGGGCAATTTATTGGTCGCGCTTAGTTCGATGCCCTGATCGTACGAGGCCTGCCCGACCCAGACTGGCTCGCCGCTCACGACCATGGACGACTTCCAGAGGCGGATGTGGCCACGATTGGCGACGTCGTTGGTAGGTAACTCGAAGGCGAGATCCTGCGGATGGCCAAAGACGTAGAGATTGCTGACAGGCGCGTTAGGGTAACTGCTGTGCGTGAGGCTGGCCGCCGCGATTTTCGCCATCGATTGCGCATCGATGGGGTCGGGCACCAGCCAGCCAGCGGCTTGAAAGCTGCTCGAAATCTGTTGTTGGCCACCGATGAACACGATGTTAATGGGGTCACCTGGTATGCCTGACGAGGTATGGGTACTACGTGGCAACGCTGGAAAGCTGGCGGGATATGGATACACGCGAATGAGTACAAGCAGTCCGGCGAACAGAACGAGCGCCACCAACAGTGCTATGCGGACAACACGCCACCGACTGACCACGCGCTTCGCCGTCTGAAGGTCGTTTACCATACGCCTCGCTGCCCCTTCACTCACACACTACGGTAATTGGCGCTGAGAAGCGCTGGCAGATTGCATGCCAGGCACAATCGCGCCTATCGCCCGACGGCAACGATACGGTTGCGCAGTGCTCCGATGCCCGCGATCTCCGACTCCAGGACATCGCCAGGACGCAAGAACTCTGGCGGCGTTCGGGCGAAACCAACCCCAGCCGGTGTTCCCGTGGCAATAATGTCGCCAGGCTCCAGCGTCACGCCACGGGAGAGCTCCGCCAGCAGCGCGGGAATATCGAACAGCATGTGTGCCGTCGTATCGTCCTGCTTCACCACGCCGTTAACCAGGAGTCGCAGCCGCAGGTTCGTCGGGTCGGTCAGCTCGTCCGCCGTTACGATCCACGGCCCCATCGGACATGAGCCATCGAGGCTTTTGCCGAGGAACCACTGCAGACCGGGACGATGCTGGATATCGCGGGCGCTGACGTCGTTCACGACAGTGTAGCCCCAGACATGGCGCATCGCATCCTCACGGGCGATATGGCGTCCACCCGTCCCGATGATAACCCCCAACTCAACTTCCCAGTCGATCTGCTCGCTGACGGCCGCATCGAACGGAATATCGCTGTACGGTCCAGTCACGGTGGTGACGGCTTTGGTGAAGATATTCGGGAACTCTGGCAGCTTGACTTCCTGCCCGATGGCGCGCAGCGATTCGGCGGCATGTTCAGCGTAGTTGCGCCCGACGCAGAACACATTCTTGCGCGGACGGGGAATCGGCGCCGCCAACTCGACCGTCGCTAACGGCAGCAGCGCATCTGCGGGCGCGCGTGCGGCGACGTCGGCTACCGCTTGCGAGGCTTCGTCGCCACCAGCAATCAGCGCTAGCATGCCACTGGTCGCCCCGGCGAGGTCTCCCATTCCCAGGCGATCTGCCACCAGCGCGACATCTACCATCTGCTCGCCTTGCACGACCCCCAGCCGCAGGTTGCCGCCACTCCGAAATGTTGCTACTCGCATCTCATGCTCCATAACTGCTACGCATTCGCCGCGAGAAAATCCTCCATCCGCCGCGCCAGTTCATCTGGCCGCTGCAGCGGAATATCATGAATGGTATCGGGCATCCAGTCAACCGTCACCTGTGGGGCAGACACCAGCAATTTCGTTGCCTGCATGATACCCCGTTGCTTCAAGGTCGCGAATCCGCGTCCGTCAGCATCAGTTGCAGGTGGCTCCGCCAGGACATACAACACGGGCGCTCGCACCGCCGGATATATCGCCTCCGGGACTTCATCCCACATCGCCCGTAGAATCCGCATGTGATTGGCACGGCTCAAACGTGGACCCACCGTGCCGTCGTCGCGTAATTCGACGATATTGAGCGCGATCTCCTCAAGCTCCGGCCGCCAGTTTGGGTTATGCGCCCGCATCCAGCCGAGGAACGTCTCGGCGGGTGTCCCGGCGAAGTCTGGCGGCGCAAGATCACGGCTGATTTGCTCCCAGGTAGCCCCAGGTCGCTGGCGCAACATGCCAAAGCCGCCATCCACCAGCAGTACCGCAGCAACGACGTCGGGATGCGCGGCAGCGAATTCGAGTGCGACGTTCGCGCCCCACGAGTGGCCCGCGACGGCAAATCGCGCACCCAGGCCGAGTGATTCGGCTGCGGCGAGATCATCCGCGACGATGCTGGCGAAGTCGTACCCGGTGTCTGGTTTCTCACTCAACCCATGTCCTCGCTGATCCAGCGCGACCACCCGCCGATGGCGTGCCAACTGCGGGGCGACCAGATCCCAGATGCGCGCCGAGGATGCCAGCCCATGCAGCAGTAGCAGCGCGGGAGCCGACGACGGGCCGCGCCAATCGCGGTAGTGCAGCATTACGCCTGCGCCCGGTGCCATGCCATCCTGAGGATAGACGTCATCAGCCATCGCGGAGCCCTCCCAATTCGGCAGTTCATTGACACTCCGCCGGGGCTCAAGCCCCACGGATTCTCGGTTCTCCGGGGCGGCCTACGCCACCTCTCCCCGAAGGGCCTGCCCAGCCCTCTCTATGTTTCTGGCGGCGTTGTGGTCTCGATGCAGGCTGGTGCCGCAGTCCGGGCACAAGTGCCAGCGGACGGACAAGCCCTTTGAGACGATGACGCCACAGCCAGAACATACCTGACTCGTGTAGACAGGTGGCACAGCTACGACTCGACGCCCAGCGTATGCTGCTTTAGCTTCGAGGATGGTGCGGAACGACGCCCAGCCCGCATCATTGATGCTCTTGGCGAGGCGATGGTTCCGTACCATGTTGGCGACCTGCAAGTCTTCGAGATAGATGGTGTCGAATTGACGCACCAGAGCAAGTGCTGTCTTGTGCTGGAAGTCTTGCCGTTGGCGCTTCACCGTCTGGTGCGCTTTGGCGAGCAACTTGACGGCCTTGCGCCTACGGTTGCCGCCCTTCTTGCGTCGCGAGACGCGGCGTTGGGCGGTTTTCAGCCGACGCTCGGCCTTGCGGTAGCAGCGCGGATTATGAATCATCGTGCCATCTGAGAGCGTCGCAAACGATTCCAGCCCAACGTCTATTCCCGTCTCTTGCCCGGTCGGCTCCAAGGGCTGCGTCGGCACGTCCGCGCAGGAGCAGCAGACATACCAGCCGTCCGCTTCCCGGCTGAGCGTCACCGTCTTGGGCGTACCCGCTAGTGCCCGTGACCAGCGCACCGCCACGCGCCCGATTTTCGACAGCACCAGGAAGCCATTGTCCAGAGTAACGCCGTTGCCGAATTGCTTGTAGGTGAAACTGTTGTAGCGGTTGCTCCCCTGAAAGCGGGGAAATCCTGGCGTTTGGCCTGTTTTCACGCGCCGAAAGAACGCCTGATAGGTCTTCTCCAGGCGGGCAAGCACATCCTGCAACACCTGTGAGTGGATGGCTGCATAGTCCGGGAGGGTGGCGCGCAAATCAGGCAGTTCGGCTGATTGCGTATACGCGCATAGGGAGACGCCGCGTTGCTTCCAGAGCGTGATGCGCTGCTCCAGGGCCGTGTTGTAGAGCCTGCGACAGCGCCACAAGATATCCTCAAGTCTCCGCTCCTGCTCAGAAGTCGGCTTGAGTTTGTACTTGTAGGTTTTGCGTAGACTCTCTGGCATGGCTACTTCTCGCTTTGGTGTCGCTCAGTGTACTCGCGGAGCGCCCGCACGATCTCGCCATTGAGTGAACGATCATGCTGCTTGGCGAGGCGGCGCAGTACCTCGGCAATCGCTGCTGGAAGGCGAATGGTAATGTTGGTGATTGCTGGCTTCTCATCCATGCAACCATTATACAACTAAATCAACCGCATCGCCATGCGCGGGTACTGCTGGCTCAAGCCTGGAATCGCCTCACCGCTTGGGTCAAAATCCAGCGGCTTGCGGCGGGCTAACGCCCTTCCCCGTCACTCGTCCCGGACGCTATTCGCCGTCGGCGCTTTCCGGCGGATTGTGCGCGGGCGTTGGCGTTCCCGGCGAGGTCATCAAGTGTGTATGATGATGCCACTTGCGCAGAAAAATATCGAAGTTCCGCTTGCTTCTTTTGGCGCGCTCCTCCTCGCCCAGGCTCTCCCACATCCGATGCTCGTGGCGAACTACGGGCAACGGCACAACTACGGCGCGGTCGGGATCAGTTGCGGCATCTATGACACCTTTCTGGCGCAGGGTAAAGCTATAATCGAGATCGAGGTTCCGATAAAATCGATAGCGGGCGTCCATCAGCCCCACGCGGCGCACCGCCTCACGCGGGAACGCCATCAGGTACCCCTCTATCGCATCGACATCCGGTCCCTCCGACTCCTCGAACTGTCGAAGGTCGTGCGTCACCAGCCCATAGGGCCCGGCCAACACTACTCGCGGCTGCCGCAATGCCTCGCGCAGCGGCTGCCAGATGTCGCCGACAACCTCGACGCTCGTATCCATAAGTATGCAGTATCTGCCGCGACTCTGGCGAATAGCGACGTTGCGCGCCTCAGCCTCGCCCAGCACATGATCGGCCCGCAGCACGCGGATGCGGCTACCATCGAGTGCGCGTTCCCGCAGCCACGCCAGCCCCTGGTCGTTGACTCCAGCGTCCACTACCACGATTTCCAGTGAGACATCGGCGGCGGCACGCAGCAGACTTTCGATGCAGCGGCGCAGATCATCTGGCCAAAACGTGGAGTAGAGCAGCACCGAGAACTCGGCCACATCAGGCTCCGCCAGCCTGGATGGCGTCTGGTCGGGCGCCGAGATCGCGCCGACCAGCGCATCGTCCGCCAACAGTGGACGCAACCGCGGCCCGCTTCTCGTATCGCACACCGCGTAACCGCTGGCGCGTATCTGCTCACGCAATGTATCGGCCTCCGCAAACGATTTCCGTTCGCGGGCGACAACTCGCCTTTGCGCCAGGTTACGCACCTCGTCAGGCAGCGTCGAATCATCGCGCCAGGCGCGCGCGGTTGGAAGCAGGTCGAGGCCAAGCATCGTATCCCACTCGTCGATCAGCGCCAACTGCTCGCCACGGCTCAGATCCCTGTCGCCGAGCATGCGCCAGGTTATGGCGAGCGCAGCCGGAAGGCCCAGATCAGTGCGTACTGCCTGCCAGAAACGCGTCTGCCACCGCCGCATCGCGGCTGACTTCGAGCGACTCGCAGAGCGTTCAGTGACGTTTTCAGCATCGCAGGTTAGTTGCCAGACCCGTCCGCGCAGACGATCCAGCCCGAGGCGCGCGGCACGCAGGGAGGCAAACGTAAAATTGAGCCGATGGCGGTAATGGACGGTGAGACACAGGTAGCGAAAGTCGTACGGCGAGAAGCCACGCGCCACCAGATCGCTCAAGGTATAGGCATTGCCAGTGGACTTTGCCATTTTGGCGCCGTCGGCCAGCAGGTGCTGCGCATGCACCCAGTGGCGTGCGAATGGTTTGCCGGTGGCAGCCTCGCTCTGAGCGATTTCATCTTCATGGTGGGGAAAGATGTTGTCCATGCCGCCAGTATGCAGGTCCAGTTCTTCGCCGAGATGGGCAATCGCCATCGCGCTACACTCGATATGCCAGCCCGGAAATCCCGGCCCCCATGGACTCTCCCACTTCACCATCCGCCCAGGTTCAGCCGCCTTCCACAGCGCGAAGTCCTGCGGGTGGCGTTTGAGCGGATCAGCCTCTACACGCACGCCCTCACGCAACGCATCGCCCTCACGGTTGCCAGAAAGGCGCCCATACGCTGGGAACGTCGTCACATCGAAGTAAACGTTGCCGCCAGACTCATAGGCGTGGCCGCGCTTCATCAGACGCTCGATCAGCGCGATCATCTGCGGCACGTGATCCGTCGCACGGGGATAGACAGCCGCTGGGCGAATGCCCATGTTCGAGACGTCATTCATGAATTCGGCGGTATAGTACGCGGCAATTTCGGCCGGAGTCTTGCCTTCGGCCAGCGCCGCCGCGATCATCTTGTCTTCACCGCGGTCGACGGCATCCTGGCGCATGTGGCCAACGTCGGTGATGTTCTGCACCATGCGCACAGTCGTCCGCCCATCGGCCTCGATGGCACGCTTGATCCAGTCAGCCATCAGATAGGTGCGCAGATTGCCGATATGAACAAAACGGTAGACTGTTGGGCCACAGGTATACATGCGCACGATACCAGGCTCTCGCGGGACCACAGCTTCGACCTTCCGCGTGAGGGTATTGAAGAGCGAGGCGACGCCCGGCGGCGCGCGGTGGGCCGAAGGGGGCGATTGCGGCGATTGCGGGCCAGTTGGATTGTTGGATTGGTGTTTTCGTGTCACGGTCACCCTCCGCAGAGATGATGCTACAGGGCATCGCACTGGATGCCGTCTGCGGGATATTCTTCCGCTATCTACCGTAGCGGAATCCTCAGCGGATGACCTGTAATCCTGCTGGCGTCACTCAGCGCGCGGCCACTCGGACTCAGGCTCAACCTCAGCCTGATGAGCAGCACCTTCTATGCCGGAGTCGGGATGTGCCGACGTTGATTGGCGCGGCGAACTATGCTCGCCAGAGGTATCAGGCGGCACGTCGGTCCCGGCGTCGCCTGTTCCCGTCTCTGGCTGGCGCGCGAGTGGCCGCCGGAACTCAAATTGCCGGGTCTCGGCGAATTCCTGGGCACGCTGCTCGCTCCACACCGCGTGCCGGGCATGAGCATCGACTATCTCGCGCAAAATTTCCTGTCCGGAGGTATCGAGTTCGTCCTCCGTGAGCAACTGTTCCGCCTGCTCACGCGAGGCGAGCTGGTGCTGGGCAAAAAGCGTCAGCCGATCATCATAGCGGGTCAGATCGAGTGCTTGCAGAACGATGCCATTGATACGCCGGGTGACAGGCAATTCGCGTGACTCCAGCCAGTCGCGCAACTGAAATGAGATCAGGCTGTCCTCGACACCCATGGTCGTCAGCGCATCGCGCTCACGGTACTCCGTGGCGCCGTTGGAAAGCGCCGCCTCGATCTCGACGCTGGCACGTTCATCTTCAAGCAGCATATTGAGGGCGTCAACGAGATCTGAATTGAGCGTTCCCATGCGGTCCCTCACTCGCTAAGAATACGCGTGCGCACTAGTCTCGTCCTTGAAGCGACGCCGCTACCATCCTCGCGCACAAACGGCTGGCTCACGGATGCTTTCCGCCATTGTCTCACAGCTACGCATGCCCGGCAAGCTGGCAGCAGCCGCAAAGTACACAGGCGTCACGCCATAGTTGCTTCCTGCGAACGATAGCATGAAGCCAGGCTCACGCGCTACTATCTGGCACAGAATGCGGAATCTGCGCGACGGAGCTATGAATGAGCACCCAGGTCGGTGACAAGCCGCGAGGAATTATGCCGTTGCCAAGCGTTCCAGCCGACGAAACAGCGTTGGAACCGCTGAGCGCGGCGCTGTCGCCTGCACTCGACGATTTACCCCGCATGCCACGCCAGGCGCGCTCGCGCGAAAAACGGGACAGCCTGATGCGCGCATCGGCACAAGTCTTCGCCGAGCGAGGGTACTCATCCACATCGGCCGATGCCATCGCCGAGGCGGCTGGCGTGAGTGTTGGCACATTTTACAACTACTTCCGCAACAAGCGGCAGATTCTGCTCGCATTGGTCATCGACCAACTCGACGATATCTTCGGCCACCTCCGCATGGCGCGTGTCGATCTAAGCCATGGCAACGCCCGCAGGCACATCCGCGCAGCCGTGGCTGCCGCGCTGCGCCAGAACGAGCGGTCGGGGCTACGCCGCGCCTGGCAGGAACTGATGTCTTCGGAGCCCGACCTCGTGCCGTATCAGCAGGTCATCCGAAGTTATGCGCAACAGCAACTGACCGCGCAACTCCGTCTGGCGCAACAACGTGGCGGCACGTGGGATCGTCTCGACATCGAGGTCACGGCGTTCGCCATCCTGGCGATGATCGACTCACTGACCATGCGGGCGCAACGCCACCCCGACGAGGCGCGTATCATCGAAGGTGTCGCCGACATTATCTATCGCGCCATCTACTGCGTGCCGTCTTGAGTGCTTTTATGGCTGTTCGCCGCGTCATTTTGCGGAGTTGACCACAGCGCCCGCGCAACCTGGAGAGAACCAATGGCCGAGAGACCCGGCGACGCCAAACACTTCGACGCGCAGGTACGCTCCGAAGCCGACCCGCAGCGTCAGGCGACCATCGCGCTAGTACGGGTACGCGGCCTCGACGCCAGCACCGCGCAGGATGAGTTGGCCGTCGAAGAGCCGCTCGAACTACGCATACGACCCAGTGATGATTCGACCGCAACCGAATCTGTCGCGGTGATCATGCGCACCCCCGGCGCAGACGACGAACTGGCGGCAGGGTTCCTTTTTAGCGAAGGGTTAATTGTCGGCCGTGGCGAACTCGCGAGGATCTTGCCCGGCTACGATGATGACGGTCTACCAACGGGCAATGTGTTAGATATTATCCCGGCTACGGGAATTCCCTTGCTTAAGCGAATACACGCTGGCGGTGTCTCACGCGCCTTCGCCGTCAACGCCAGTTGCGGTGTCTGCGGACGCAACAGCATCGCCGCCGTCTGCGCTGCCTTCCCCGCGCTTGCGCCCGATAGCGGCTGGACCACCGCCGAGACGTTGACTGCTTTGCCAGAACGACTGCGCGAGGGGCAACGGGTCTTCGATTCGACGGGAGGCCTCCACGCCGCCGCGCTGTTCGCGCCAGACGGGACGTTGCTGGCGCTTCGTGAGGATGTCGGACGCCACAACGCGGTGGACAAATTGATTGGTCGCTCGCTGCTCGACGGCACACTCCCGCTGCGGCACGCCATGCTGCTGGTGAGCGGCAGACTCTCCTTCGAGATCGTCCAGAAGGTCGTCGCCGCCGGTATCCCGCTGGTCGCCGCCGTCTCTGCTCCGTCGAGTCTCGCGGTGGACCTGGCACGGCAAAGCGGGGTCACGCTGGTCGCGTTCTTGCGCGGCGCGTCCATGAATATCTACTCGCATCCGTCACGGGTAACAGTGCCCAAACCCCACGCCGATTAAGCGCGTGCCTGCCGATCGGCATCCTGCACCGACTCGTTAGTCGTTGCCGTCCGCACGAAGTCCAGCGCCTGTTGCAGACGTCGTGTCTGCTGCGCCCTTCCGACCATGCCAACCTCGCGAGGATGCACCTCAAGTGTCACGAGTCCATCGTATCCATCGCGCGCCAATACTGCCAGCAAAGCGCTTAGAGGCAACTCACCCTCACCTGGCATCACATGCGTGCGCATTACCGTGCCCCTCTGCCTCGCGTCGCTGAGGTGAACGTTGCGCAGCACCGAACGCAAAATCTCGTAGATAGCGAGCAGATCCTCGCCATTGGCGCCCACGTGGCAGGTGTCGAGTGTCACGCCGCAATTATGCGCGCGCGCAAACGCTGCCAGAGCGGCAACATCGTCGAGCAGGTGCGGCTGGCGGCCAGCGTATTGCGAACTTTCGAGGGTGATCGTCACCCCACCAGGCACGCTATCATAACCGAGAGCGATGGCGCGCGCGAAGCGCTGAGCGCGATGCGAGTCTACACTGTGAATAGCGGGCACGTGCGCCACACAGAGAGGGGCGTCGAGCAGGTAGGCGACACTGGTCAGTCGCGACATACGGGCCGCCACTGAGAGCGGCCACCCGCCCACGCGCAGCCGAAGAAACGGGGGATGCACACTGAGCACTGGCACACCGATTGCGCGAATCGCACGCAGATAGTGCCTGGGGCCGCCAAGTTGGTAGCCCACACCTCTCGCGAGTTCGACACCGTCGTAGCCAACATCGCGAGCGAGGCGCAGACTGTAGTCGAACGAATATGCATAGAACGTAGCCGTTGAAAAGGTGATGCGCATGCCAGAAGAATACCCGCCGGGAACTGGCGCGGTCAACCGAGCATGCGGCCCGCGCGCGGAGATGGGGTGGTTGTTCGGCGCGCGTGCCTGCCCCGTGGTAGTATACGGTGCAGTATCACGAGGCCGACGAGCCTCGCGACATTCCCGACACGAAATGCGCAGATGACGACGGAGGTAGACACTGTGCCCGGATTACGCGCACTCTGGCAACGCGTGCCCGCGCGCCTGCCACCACGGATGCATCCCGCCGTGCTGCGCGTCGTCGAGCTTGCCGCGGTCTTCGCGTTGATCGTAGCCGGGCGCATGTACGCGGTCACCCACTGGAAGCTGACCTCTGGCGACGTCACCGAATATCACACCTACGCGCAGGCGTTCTGGCTCAGCCATCCGCCGCTCAATCGCCTCCCCGTTGAATATCCGCCGCTGGCTGTCATCCCCTTTTCGTTGACACTGCTGCCGCCATTGTCCGATATTCAGACGATATTTTCGCTGTGGATGGCCGCCTTCGTGACACTTGGGTATGCGGGGTTTTTGCGCTTCTCCACCCGGCGGGCCGGACTTCTTTACCTGCTCTATCTGCTGCTGGGTTCAGACGCCGTCCTCACCGCCCGTTTTGACATCGTCCCAGCACTGGCAACGCTTGCCGCGCTCTGGGCCACCGAACGGAAACGTTTCGTGCTCGCCTATCTGCTGCTCGCTGCAGGAATACTGCTCAAACTCTACCCGGCGTTCTTGCTGCCTATCGTGATGATTGCCCACTGGCAGGCATTGCGGACGACACAGAGCCTTCCGTGGAAGCGTGGTGTGGGTGCCTTGTCCACCGCCTTCCGCAACAACCACGCGATACGCGCTGTGACGATGGGTGCGGCGCTCTGCCTTGGTATCGTCGTGCTGGCATTTGCGTCCGCGATGGCGCTCGCGGGAACTGCCGCATTGTCTGGATTTACCTATGCGAGCAATCGTCCGCTCCAAATCGAGTCTACTCCAGCAACCATCCTCTGGCTCGGCACGCTTGTCGGCATTCCAGCACATCCCGACTTTTCCTTCGTCTCGCTCAATATGGTGGGACCGCTCGATGTGGCGCTCAAACCGCTCTCGGCGGTAGCGTTGCTGGCAGGGTGCCTGGTGGTGTACTGGCGGCAGGCGCGCGGTAAACTGTCCGTTGGTCAGGCAATGCTGGCCTGTCTTTGCGCGGTGATCGTGACCAACAAGATTTTCAGTCCCCAATATGTCATCTGGGTGCTGCCCATGGTGGCAGCAGTGGAGGGGTTCAACCTGATCTGGGTGGCGATTGGCGTTCTCACGACACTCGACTTCCCGATCGTGTATGGTCTGCGAGCACCGATCTGGGACGCACCCTTTAGCTGGCAATTTATGCCAGTCATCGCCACCCGCAATCTGCTATTGCTCTATGCGACGCTCCGTGCCATTATGCGCAGGGACAACCACGCGCAAGCGGCGCCGCCAGGGCCAACACGTGACAAATCCCATGCGCAATCGCTCGATTACAACGCCAAAATAGCGCCGATGCTGACAAGATAGAGAGGGTACGTCCAGTGACGGGCGACCGCAGCCGTATATTTACCATTGGCCTCGCCATCTCATGGTTCTTGATTGTGGCACTGCCAATCATCGTCTCCGTGCGCACCACCCAGTCGTGGGAAGGTCTGCCGCTGCTGGGAGTCGTGGTATGGTATCTCGGTCTGCGCCTGGCGCGACTCATCTCGCCAGCGGTGCGAGCAGACGCCTATATGCGCTATGGTAACTACGCAGCGGCGGCGGCGCGATGCCGGAGCGCCCTGGCGGTGACGGGCATCGGCGCCTGGACTGGCACGCGCCGACTGATCTGGCTCAACCGTTACACCACAGCGCTCTGGATGCTCGGTAAACCAGACGAAGCGCTCACCGCGGCGCTCGAAGCGATCAGCATCTCGTCCGACCCGGAAACGCTTGGCAACGGTGCAACCGCTCTACTGGCCTTGAATCGCTACACTGAGGCGGCGGGGGCGGCACGATTGGCACAGTCGCTCTCGCGTGAACGGTCGGTGAGCGCGAACGCGGCCCTCGCGGGGGCCACATTGGCACGTGGACTTCCCGCCGATGCGGAGGCGCTGGCAATGGCGGCGTTCACCGACGTACAGGCGCTGCTGCCCCTCGCCCGGAGGGAGCATTACGCGGCGTGTTTGGCAGTGCTTTGCCGCGCCCAGCGGGCGCTCAAGCGTGACGACGACGCCACTCAGACGTTCATCGCGCTGCAAAAGGCGCCGGGATCCATCCAGGCGCTACAGGCACTGGCATTGGTTGAGGAAGCCGAACGGTTATCTGCGGCGTCCGAGGGAAGAGACCGCATCTTCGATCTGCTCACGGATGCCTACGAGCGGAACGCACCGTACGTGCTCTGGTATTTCACCCAACCCGACAGCTTCAATGCCCTCCGGGATGATCCCCGCTATCAGAAAACGATCGCCGCCGCCGATGAGCGCGAGGTAGAAGTCGCCGCTGGCGCGCCATCGGTGGAGCAGGTGGCGGTTGCCCTGGCGAGCGCGCGAAAGACGGGACATGCCCGTCCGGCGCGCCAGTCCAGCCAGTTGGCGCTACTGGCGCAAATTGCCACCCTTTCGGCCACACTCGCGCTGCTCACCTGGTGGACCTGGGCATTTTTCATCGGCGGCGCGTAACGAATTCTCTGCGCAAACGACAAGCTCCCACGAACATTCAGCGTCCGCGGGAGCCATCAGGTGTTGAGCTAGCATCCGGATTACCCGTGCTTCACGGGAACCTTGAGCGATTTGACGAAGTTGCCAGCCAACGTATCGAACGCATCGCTGTTGTAATCTTCGATCTTGCCCGCGTCACAGAGCATCGCGATCTCAGGGTCGATGGGCAGTTGCGCGAGCAAAGGCGCGCCAGTCATATAGACCAGATCGTTGCCGTTGCTTGGGCCAAAGATCTCGTTGCGGCTGCCATCGGGCATCGTGAGATAGGCCATGTTCTCCACGACTCCAAGAATGCGCCCCTTGAGCGTCTGCACCATCTTGATGCACTTCACCACGATCTCGGTCGCCAGCATCTGCGGCGAAGAGACGATGATCACGCCATCGACCGGAAGCGACTGCATCACTGTCATCGGCGCATCAGACGTTCCGGGGGGAAGATCAACGAGCAGGAAATCGAGGTTTCCCCAGTCGGCATCGCTGTAAAACTGTCGAATCGCGCTCGACACCATCGGACCGCGCCATACCACTGGATCGGTCGAGTCGGGAAGGAACATGTTCATCGACATGATCTTCACCCCGCCCACTGAACGCAGCGGCTCAATACCGTCTTCAGATTTGCGCGGCTGCCCACGGACGCCAAACTCTTTCGCGATGCTTGGGCCAGTGATATCGCCGTCGAGGATGCCGACCTTCATCCCCTGGCGCTGCAACGCGACGGCCAGCAGTCCCGTCACTAGCGATTTGCCCACGCCGCCCTTGCCGCTCATCACGGCTACGATGTGGCGAATCTTGCTTTCAGGCGCGGCGCCCATCACGTTCAGTGGGATCCCACGGCCAACGGGAGCCTTCGTTGCCGGCTTGATGCCCTCGGCCTCCTGACCATTCGCCACACGATTCAGGTCACTCACCAGCGCCTCGGCGTTCAGCCGATGAGTTCGCGCTCCCTGAGCGACACTCTCGCGCGCGCCGATCTGGCAGGCCGTGCAGGGCAGTCCATGTCCCTGAAACACCTTGACGGTCTGTGGATACTTCGACACCACCTCATGGATAATCATATCCGCAGTTATCTCAACTGCCATGCGTATTCTCCCAGTAGCAGCTTCACGAGTCTGTGCACGGCCCACAATGCCGTCTGTGACCCGAGGGATATGTCTCGCCAGCCCTACCAGTCAGGGCCAGCGTAATTCCGACTTGCCAACTTGGATTATACCACGAGTCGGCCTGTGAAAAGCAGAGCCAGGCAGCGACTTCATTGAGGCCGCGTGTTCGCCGAGGAGTTTCGGATGGCAGCGCCCTTGTCATGGGAGCGGGTCCGCCGCTAACGACCAACTCAACCGCCCGTAGACAAGATCAGATGGCCCGCGAAATTGCCTGTTACCAATCCGCATCCCATTCCGACATACAGGCACACGCGACAAGAGCACACGAGAAGCACACGCGCGGAGGGTGGGGAATGGATCCGCCATGACCGATGCCCAGGGCAGCCGACCAGATGGAGACCGCATCGCAACCCAGACAAGCGGCCAATCGTTCGAAACCATGCGCGATGAGGAACTGGTTCTCCTGGCGCAGGAACACCACGACGATCCGGCGGCCTTTGCCGAGTTGTATCGCCGTCACCTGCCACACGTCTACCGCTTTCTCCTCGCGCGCCTTGGGGAGACACAGGCTGCGCAGGATGCGACTGCTCAGACCTTCCTGGCGGCTCTCGAAGGCATTGGGAACTATCGCGCCAGCGGTGCGTTTGGCGCGTGGCTCATGATGATCGCCCGTAACAAAGCAGCCGACGACTTTCGCACAAGGCGAACGACTGTGATGCTCGACGCGGCAGCGGAACTGCCAGCAACGGCTCCGTCTACCGAGCAGCAAGTCGTCACCCGTCTGCAGTTGCAAGAGGTGCTGGGGGCAATGCGCGCACTCTCCCCTGAGCGAGCGGAGGCGTTGTCGTTGCGCATCTTCGTCGGGATGAGCATTGCCGAGATCAGCAAAGTGATGGACAAACGAGAAGCAGCAGTCAAGATGCTGGTCTATCGCGCACTCGAAGACCTGCGCCAGCGCCTGGGGTACGGAATCGAGGCGGAGCCATGAGCGACGACCGAACACACGACGAACAGCTCAGCTCGCCGTCAACGGATTCCGGCGTTTCCCAGCGAGCAGACGCGCTGGAATCGTTCCTGACAGCGTTGGAAAACGATGTCGAGAGTGATGCCAGCCCGCAGCGTGACCGCTCATCCATCGTCACGTCCGATGCCGACACAGCGTTTGCGCGCAGGCTCGTGGTGCTCGGTGCAAACATCGCGCCAGATGCCGACTTCGCCACGCGGCTCCATGAACTGATCGAGCAAAACATCCGCGACCACAGCCAGGTTGGGAACATAACGCTGGTCCAATCAGCCGGCAACGGAAGTGCTGGCGTCGCTAGCGACGCGACGAACCCAAGGCGCCAGCGAATTGCACGCTCACTGTCTCATTTCCGCAGACTGCGACCGCTGTGGGCCGCGATGGCTGCGCTGTTGCTGTTGGCGCTGCTCGTGGCGCTACCAGCGGCGCAGGCGGGTGTGAAACGCTCGATCTGTCTGGGATCGGTCTGTATATCCTGGGGCACACCTCCGCAGGCCACCACTCCCGCTCACGGCGCCCCAACCCCCACGCCGCTGCCATCGGTGCTCGACCTCGCCGGACGCACCACACTCGCGCAGGCACGCGCCCAGTCCACTTTTCCCGTGCGCCTGCCAACCTATCCACCGGATCTCGGGCAGCCTTCGTATGTCTTTGAGCAAGACTTGCACGGCGACGCGGTCATCCTGGTCTGGGACGATCGAACCACAGCCAGTCGTTCATCGTTGAGCCTCTTCGAGTTATCGTCAGGCGTCTTTCTCTACAAGTTCACAGCTTCGCCCATTGCCGTCACCAAAGTTCATGGGCAGCAGGCATTTTGGACATCGGGGCCATATCAGGTGGAGTTGCAAGACGGAACATATGACACGCGTTGGGTCGTGACAGGGCACGCGCTCATCTGGGCAGAAGGCAACATCACCTACCGGCTCGAAACAACCCTGTCACTGGCTGAAGCGGTACGTATCGCCGAGTCCTTGCGATAAGGCCAGATAGCTTGATGGAACGACCCCATCACGGTACGCGCACAGCTGGCGTGCACCCGCGTGTGAAAGGAGTGGCATCGATGAACAAGCGTTTGTCTCTCGCCTTTGGGGTAGCATCCTGTTTCTTGATGATGATGATGTCTCTCGCCGCATGTGGACGAAGCACGGCCAACTCGACCAGTTCGCGTCCGACCCTCGGCATGCCAGCGAATGAGACGCTTTACGTGCTGGTGGGCGCCGCTGGCGGGCAGCGACTCGTAGCGATTCGAGCGGGCGGTTCAGGCGATGGTCCGATGACACTCCCCGCTGGATTGGTGACACAAGATCACCTACGCCTGTACGTCGCGACATCGCGGGGCGCGCGTACAACTGTCACCATGCTCGATACGCGGTCTGGGGCAACACTGCGTTCGTTCACCATCGATGGAAGCTACGCGACCGACGCGATTGGATACGGTGGCTCGACACTCTCGCCAGATGGACACTGGCTTGCGCTACGTCAATCCGCTCAGATAGGCGGCGGTCAGAGCACGATTGCCGTGGTAGATACACAGGCAATGAAGGTCGCGCACACCATCCAATTGAGTGGCGACTTCGCTCTCGACGCGCTCTCGCCCGACGGCAGTGTGCTCTACCTGCTGCAAAATCTCCATGATGCCGCGCATCACTATTATGTGCGAGCGTACGATTTGGGCGTTGGCAAGCTCCTCCCTCAAATCATTGTCGATAAGTCTGAGATCGATCATCCGCAGATGCGGGGGTCCGCCATCGCACGACGCGTTGCCAATGATGGTGCGGCAGCATTTACGCTGTATGTCGATCCATTGCGGAATACCGCATTCGTCCACGTTCTTCCGCTCAGTTCAACCGGAAACATCTTGCCATTCGCCCGCTGCGTTGATGACCTCCCGGCAAGCACGTCCGCCGATATGTTGCGCGGGTATACGCTGGTGCTGTCTGCCGACGGGGCGACGCTGTTTGCGGTAAACGCCGCACTCGGCGTAGCGAGCCGAATCACCGTCATCGATGGTGGGGTGCTGAACGCTCACGTTGTCGCGGCAAGTCACTTCGAGCCAATGGGCGCTCTCGACGGAGACAATGGCGCGGAAGGCATCTTTTCGAACGGGGCTGCGCTATCGCCAGATGGCGCCACGCTATACGTCGCCGGAGCGCGTGGACTACAAATAATTCGCACGAGCGACATGAAGCCGATTGCGACCTATTTACCAGGCCATACGCTCACCGGGGTCGCACTCAGCGCAAGGGGCAATTTGTTGTACGTCACCGATGTCCACGACGGCGTGCTGCTGCTGAGTAGCGACGGAACCCAGTCGAAGCACGTCACGATCCCCAATGGGCTTGCACCACGAAGCATCGCCTGGGTCGGCAAGTAGCAGCGCCCACGTTGCGTCGTGATACGTTCAGTGCGCGGCTGTCCGAACAACACACGCTGTGCGTCGCCTGGTGCGTATTTTGCGGATAGCGATTCTCAACAACGAACCACACATCGTCGGGCCAATGAGCGGGTCTCAATGCGTGGCAATCGTTGCCTTGAGGAATTGCTATGAGTTCACGAGATGCGCCACTCAAACCCGGCAATCGCGCCGCCAACACAGCGCCAACAGCCGCGCACATTCCATCTGAACAACCGACATCAGCCGAGCCAGATTCCACGCCGCTACAGCGATTCTGCGCCGAACTCCTGGGTACGTTCTTGCTGGTGCTGTTCCATGGTGGCGCGGCGGCGTCGCTCAAAGTCATTCAGCGTGGCCCCGACACCACGGTTCCCGGGCTCGTGTTCGTGGCTCTGGCAGATGGTTTCTCACTATTCATCATCATTATGATCATTGGCAAAGTATCCGGCGTTCTGATCAATCCCGCGGTCACGTTCGCCCTCGCCGTTCGTGGGCGCTTCGCATGGCGCGACGTGCCGTATTATCTGGTGGCGCAATTCACGGGCGCTTCGCTCGGCGCGGCAGTCATCCTGGCTGCGCTGGGACGCGACGCACTGGCGATTGGTCGTCTGGGCGCGGTGCAACTCGCTCTCGGAGTGGATATCTGGCAGGGCATCCTGGTAGAGGCGCTCGGCGCGTTCTTTCTTGTGCTCACCATCAGTGCAACGGCGGAGGATCCACGGTCGCCAAGTGGCTGGGCAGCGTTCACGATTGGCATGGCGCTGGCCGCGATTGTGCTGGTCTTCGCCCCTGTGACGGGGGCGCCTGTCAACCCGGCGCGCGCATTTGGCCCGAACCTGGCTGATGCGCTGCTGGGCCTTCCGGTGAACTGGGCTATCTATGTGGGCTGTTATCTGCTGGGGCCGCTTGTTGGAGCCACTGGCGCGAGTATCCTCTATCGTTATCTCGCGAATCAGCCGCCAGCGAAACCTGCCGCCGAGCCAGATTAGACGGGTGTTTGCAGCCTGAAGAACGCCATCACAACAGATGGCTGCACATTATCGGCCCTGACCAGTTAACAATGAATAGAACAACAGAATCGTCGCAACGGACATTACCGCTGCCACCGCTACCAGTCCGGCGTTGATGAATGCACCCAGTCGGTCCGACCGCATGATTCGTCGATTGTTGCCAATGAGAAATACGAAAACCACCAGCACCGGCGAGAGAATCCCCTGCAACACGTTCGCCCAGAACATCAGTTGAATTGGGTCAAATCGCAGCAATGCGACGACCAGGCTGACGACAAGGGCGCCCGTCATGATCAAATAGAATCCCTCGCTCTGCCACGGTTTCTTCCAGAGGCTGCCCGACCAGCCAAAGAGACCGGACAATCCATAGGAGCAGCTGGCCATCAAGACAGGGATGGCGATCAAGCCAGCGCCGATGAATCCAATGGCAAAAAGTATCTCGGCATACGGGCCGAGCAGTGGCGCCAACGCCGCCGCCGCGTCAGCGGCGCTATGTACGGTCTTATGATGGGCAAAGAGCGTATTGGCAGTGCTGAGGATGATGGCAAAGGCAACCAGATTACCGCTAACCGTGCCAGCAAGAATGTCAATCGCTGCTAGCTTGAGCTTTTGCTTTCGTGTGCCAGGACGTTTCTGCTCTTTTTCCCCTTGCACCTGCCAGTACATTGTGTACGGTGAGACGGTCGCCCCAAGCAGAGCCACAGCGGTGCTTATGCCCGCGAGGCCCATTTGCATATGCGGCACAAACGTCGCCTGGAGCACCAGACCCCATTTCGCTCCTGAGAGTACGCTGGTGACCAGATAGGCCACGAATACGAAACCCATCCCCATAAAGATCTTCTTGATGACACCGAAGTTCTTGTAGACCGCGAGATACCAGAGTGCCGCTGCCACCGGAACAACAAACCACTCCCAGGTAATGCCCGAGAGCAGTTGCAGTCCGGTGCCGATGGCGACAAGGTCCGCGGCAATGAGGGCGATATTAGCCACTAAAAGGATGATAGAGGTAGGTACAGCAACTCTGCGTCCGTAGTGCTCGCGCAGAATCTCCGCCAATCCCTTTTGCGTTACTCGCCCAATTTTGGCGCATGCATATTGCACTGCCTGATACAGTGGCGTGGCGAGCAGCATCAGCCACAACTGCGTGTACCCGTTCGTCGCGCCGTTGACTGAATACGAAGTGACCGCCGAGGAGTCGTTGCCAGCCAGCCCACCAAGCAGTCCAGGACCAATCATACGGAGCGAGAAGCGGGGAGTGGCGGCCGCATCCGCACCAGCAGGCGCAACCGCCTTTCCGTGCTTGGCATCGTGCTGTGCCGGAGGTTCGCTCGCTAATGCCTCTTTGCCTTGTGGCGAAAGATCCCGAATTTCCTGCTTGGTGGTATTCAGGATGACTTTACCACGATCGAGGCCTCCAGCCTTGCCCTCAGGTTCGACAGCCGCTATCCGGTCAGGCGGAACTTCAAGTTTCTTCCTGAAGATAACGCCTTTTTGCACGACGATACCGGTAACGTCGCCAGCTTCGTCGCGTTCGACGTCTCTAACCTTGGCCGGCGTCACATCTTCTTCGCCCAGATCTCCATGTCGCGCCTCGACATCCATGCCCGGTTCTATCGGCTCCGCTTTCTCGTCCGACGATGCGGGGGATGTCTTCGTTGTATGCGATGTATCTGGCGGATTGGGGATGTTGTCATTATCCGAACTCATAGGATGGCATGCTCCGTGTAACAAGCGGAGCCATCTCAACGTTTGACCTCGCCTGTCATGCGATGTCTGCAAGTCGCATACCGCAGCCACGATGAGCACAGATGATAGATGATAGCGCCCACTCCATCCGTATGTTATCGGCGTTCTGCCAACCCCGGAGCATCCGAGGCCGAGCAGCGGGACACAGTAACGATCACGCGGAAACCAACATGCCAGCAATTACTTGCCGTTTGATGTGCCGCTACTCCACTTTTGCTCATTCTCGAGATCTGGGTTCATGTCCTCGTCGGGCATACCTTGGCGGCCTAAATCCTGATTCGGGTCGCGAGGCAGTACCGTGCGAGGATCAATGTCTTGTCCAGTTTCCTGATCCTCAGTATTGCCCATACGGTCGCGTGAACCGCGTTGCTGGTCTTGGTCACCGCCTGATCTGTACAAATTCTGGTTCTGGTCATCGTCCGAACCCTGGGACTGGTCGCGATTCATGGGATCCTGATCACGGTCCATGGGTACTCACCTCTCTGGCTCCTCTGTGGGAAATAACTTCCCGATGCATCCGCGACACCGTTGTCGCAGACGTACGACATCTGTAGTTTGCACAACACGTGCCGAAGTGCCATGCAAAAAGGGCCAGGATGCTTCCTTTCATCACTGGCCCTCGCATTACCTGTCATTACCCTGGCGACGACAGTTAGCGCATCCCCATCGAATCGTCTTGCGCTTCGGTCGTTTCTCCACGGGCAGCCGCGCTATCCGCGTGGAAAAGATAGGTCGACGACTCTGGATCGAGCGCATCGCGCGGGGCTTCTTCCACCATACGCGCGAAGTTGTTCAGATCTTGCTGCAATGCATTCTCGAAGCGTTTTCCAGCCCCGAGTGATTCACCTACATTGCCGAGAACACCCGCCGGAGGATTGTACTCGATTGTCACCGTGACCTCGGTCTGATTCGGCCCCGCCGGAAGGAAGGTCACAATGCCGGTATTTTCCAAGCCTTTGGTAGAACGCCACCCGATCTGGCGATTGGTCTGCCAGTCGGCGTTTACCGCGTCCCATTCATGGTGGCCATTGATCTCAGCCACCCAGTGGCTGTTGGCGTCGTCATAGTAGGTGACCTCCTTGATGAAGTGCATAAACTTCGGGAAGTCGTTGAAATGCGTGAACATCGGGTAAACCTGCTCAACTGGCGCATTAACCGTAATAGAAGCCTGGTGCTGTGCCATGATGATTCTCTCTTTCATGTACTTTCATGTGCTTTCGTGGACTGTCATCAAAAGGACTGGGGGAGACGTACCGTTCGGTTCACACCCCAGATTTCGCGTACGTCATACAGTTTTGCATGTTATGTGCCATGAATGTGCCGTGCGCGACGGCTGCCCGCTGCGTTTTTCCCTTATGTACGCTCTCCTGATCGAGCGCGTCATTGATACCAAGACCTGTTCTCGACGCGGATGCGCGGCGTGCGGCCACACGAAGAGACCGGGATGGAGGTGATCCATCTCGGTCCATTACTGCGTACCGTGTGTCAGTGTACGCTACAAGCGCGTAACAGCGACTCTATGCGGTCGCAGCGTCCGAACGGCGATTGCGCCGTCGTTGCGGCAGCGCGGCAGCCACCAACTCCTCAAAGCCACTTCGCAGTTTCTGGGCATATCCTAGCCGCTTGAGGGTCCGGTGGAGATCATCCAGACTCGTCTCGGGCGGCACCGCGACAGACTTGGGACCGACACGTCGCAGTCGATACGCTCTCAATTTAGGCGATGTCACCAGTTCACCAGCCAGCGCCTCGTCGTGGACTTCCAACAGCATGATACGCGGAAGTTCCATTTCGTGACTCTGACGCGCCCAATCACGTAGCGTATAGATGACATTCTGAGGCAGCGACTTCTGGCAATGGGTCTGCAAGAACCGCAGCACATCGTCAATCGACGTGCCATCAGCCATCCCCCGCGCCAATGCATCCCGTGTGAGCGTAAAACGGCTGACGCGGCCCATCTGGTCAAGCGAGGCGTAGCGCACCAACCAGTAGATCGCTGGCATGTATGGCTCCATCAGCAGTACCTGGAAGTTCGGTTGAACTACGAGCGCCCGCGACGAGAAGAGTTGCGTCGCGCTTTGCTCTCCTGCCAACACCTCGGCGCCAAGCTCGGTCAACATGAAGCAATCCGGATTCACCAGTTCATTCGCCGCCGGAACGACCTCTCGCTGGTAGCCAAGAGCCACCATACCCAGATCGTAGAGCGTCGAGCGGAACATGCCAGTGATGATCTCGCCATCGGTAGCATCCCAATGCTCGCGCAACTCTTCGGCCAGCTTAAATCCAGCCTCGCCAGCGCAGCGCTGCGACGGACGCAGCACGTAGGGATCATCGCTCTGCACTGTTGCCCGGAAAGACGAGAGCGAATACCAGACACCCGGTCGGCATCGTTTGAGCAAGCGAGTCACCATTTCACGCGCCAGTGGTATCTCCACGTAGAACGAGTGAAAGTCGCGGTAGTTCGCACCAGGCATGTCGGTCCACCAACGATCCGTGGGCCATCGGCGGAACAGACGCCGCACCTGCATCACCAGATCATGACGCGACCATGACTCAAGCTTAGGCCCAGGAGCCAACCGGCTGCGCTGGCGCGCCGTGGACGGCAGTGCCACCACCAGGCCGAGGTCGTGCGCCTGTTGCTTTAGCAGTTCGACATAGTCGAGTGCCTCGCGTTCACCGCGGTGCGCCCGTTCGCCGAGCAGCATCGTCGCCAGCCGCTGGGCCGCGCGCTTCGGCAACGTGCCAGATCGCGTCAGTTCGATTTCCTGCGCGTACGATGCCGCGACCATCACCGCAACATCCCACAGGAAGGCTGTATCCGCTGGGCGCACCGAATCTGGCGTTTCCGTTTCCTGCAGACCTGCTGTGCTATGTGGGCGTCCCTCAGCGCGCTGGAGATTCGCCAGCGTTTCCTTTGGTATGAAAAGAATGCGTTCACACTGGCTGAAGGTGTCGAACGCAAGAGCGTACTCCTCAAACGCATGAACCAGTAACGAAAGCTCCCATTCGCTGACGCGCAACTGGGCGCGCAGCGCATTGAGTGTGACACGTCCATCCTGCTTGCGCAGCCATTCGTAGGCAGTCTGCAATCGCGCATCAATACGCGCTAGCGCATAACGAACCGCCTCCGCCTGTGTCAGATTCTCGGCAATCGCGGCGCGTACTTCGTTGCGCGAATAATAGGCCTGCACGCTTAGCCCGAATCGGCGCCCAATTTGATCGAGGTCGCCCTGACGATAAGGCATCAGAAGCTCATCCATTGTCTTGTCGGAGCGGTCGGCATGCGAAATGAAGATCTCGCGCCCGCTGGCGTAGAGGCTGGTCACCAGTTCGGTAGGAACATAGGCAATAAGCTTCTCTTCGATGGCGGCCTGCGTATTGCGTGGGACAGAGTAGCCATAGAATGTGACGCGCTGACCGATCAACTCGGTTCCCTGAATCTTGGCACGCTCCACGAAGACCAGTCGCCATTCAACCAAGCGATTTAGAATTGCTTTTGTCTCCGCGGTGTCCAGGTGGACACGCTCGGCAATGCTATCGACCAAACACCAATTGCGCGCAGACGGTCCGGCGACGGTAAAGAGGACACGACGCTCATCCTCGTTGAGATGTTCCCAGACGAAACGCGCGGCGATGGTATCGCGCATGGCACGTTCGAGTTTCTGCCGCCCTTCGGCGTTGTCAGCGATAGGAGGCTCAGCGCCCCACCACGTCGCCAACTGGCGCAAGGAGCTTAAGGGTTCACCTGCGAGAATAACGCTCAGGCTTTTCATAGTGGCCGGTCCCTCCGAAAGCGCTCACCGTGTAATTCACCTGTGTTCCTGCCATCGGTCCCGCCGATAAGCACACGTTACAGGCGCATCACAACCGATTGACAAACGCTTCCCTTCCTCCTAATAACGTCGGAATAACGTCACGTGTGAACCGGCGCTCTCTCAAACAAGCAAGCCGCAATTATATGTCGCGTTCCCCGGACCATCGGCTCGATTGAGGAAAGAAGCGCCAGCAACTCGGGCTAGACATCATCCC
Source organism: Ktedonobacteria bacterium (assembly GCA_027307065.1). Lineage (GTDB taxonomy): Bacteria > Chloroflexota > Ktedonobacteria > Ktedonobacterales > JADMIN01 > DAHUXT01. The sequence continues at coordinate 3,235 of DAHUXT010000009.1, read as the reverse complement.
TCATCGCGGGGACAGTCGCATGTGTGGCACTCTGTGGCGGTCGCTCCTCTCCGTCGAACTGCGGCAAAACGCGAGTGGAGATGCCGAAGCTCTGCACGAATTGAATAACTTCGCGGGTAACCTGACTGGGGGTAGACGCGCCAGCCGTCACGGCCACGCGTTTCTTGCCTTCGAGTATCCCCGGCGGAAGATCGGCGAGTGACTCAATGCGAATCGCGGGACTTTCCGCCAATTCTTCGGCCACCTGGACGAGTCGGTTGGTGTTATTGCTGCGAGGATCTCCGACGACGATGGTCAGATCGGCGCCACGCGCCATCCGGGCGACGGCCTCTTGCCGGTCTTGCGTCGCTTTGCAAATCTCGTTATAGACCTCGGCATGGGGGAACCGACGGCGAATCGCTTCGACCAGGCGCGCGGTATCCCATTGGCTGAGCGTCGTCTGCGTCGTCACGAGCAGCTTCTCGGCCTGAGTGATGCGGTCGGGCAGTGAGTCGAGGTCCGCCTCGGTCTCCACCAAATAGACCGCTCCGGGCGCCTCGCCCATCACTCCTTCGGGCTCTGGATGCCCCTTCTTGCCGATGTAGAGCACCTGATAGCCGCGTCCCGCAAAATCGAGCACGAGGTCGTGGGTTTTCGTGACATCAGGACACGTCGCGTCGATGATGTGCAACCCGCGCTCACGTGCGCGCTCCTTCACGCGCGGCGAGACACCATGCGCGGTAAAGATAACCGTGCCTTCGGCGACCTGATCGAGAATCGCCACACGGTTGGAACCATCGAGCGTCACGACGCCAAGCCGGGCGAGCTCCTCCACCGCGAAACGGTTATGAACAATGAGGCCAATAATATGTATTGGACGCGGCAGAGAGGGATCCCTGGCCGCCTTACGAGCAACTTCCATCGCGTCTACCACACCGTAGCAGTATCCGCGCGGTGTGACTTTGATTACTTCCATCGAAACCGTATCACCTTTCGCTCTCTAGAACCCTGCGCCAGCGCGTCCACGCTCACACGATTCAGGATGGCGAAACGCCACAGCCACGATCAGCGTCTCACGCTACCATCAGGGCAAGCACCAGGCGAATAAACTAGGCCCGCGCCTTCTGGCAGAGTGCTTCTAACGCCGTCGAGTCGAGCCGGATAATTGTTGCCTCGCAACACTCCTCCGAGAATTCGTCCGTCTCAGAGAACTCAGAGTCGTCACCCAGCGCAGATTGCTCCGCGGAGGCCGATCCGTGCGACGTGCCGTGCGTGGTCTTCACAGGATCCACCTGTCAGGCTCCTTTCGGAATCCGGTTCCGTTTGCACTCACGAGTGATTGATTTGCCAGCCCGCAATGAGGCCAGCCTACCGAATCTTCAGCCGCACAATCCATAGACGTCCCAGCATCTATTGTACATCATGAACGAGTCCGTCGCTCTGATGCCGACAGTTGCGAGCCACATGCGGCTGCGACCAGTATACCATGGCTACCAGGTTGGAATAACGCCAGTCGCGCCCAACCGCTGACAAATTCGGCCACGCGCTGCATCAGGCAAGGCATGCTATACTGCTCCAGCCCGTATAAGACAGTCGCGCCGCTTCAGCAGGAGCCAGCGTCCATGATCGTCGACTTTCACACACATATCTTCCCGCCCGAAATCATCGCCGCGCGCGAACAATACGCACTACGCGACCCTTGGTTCGCCGAACTATACAGCAACCCACGCGCCAAAATGGCCGACGCGACCGAACTTGTCGCCTCGATGGACGCCGATGGCGTTGACTGCTCGGTAACGTTTCCCTTCGGCTGGAGTGACCCAGGGCTGATCGAAGACTGCAACAGCTACGTGATCGAGGCAATGCGACACTATCGGGGGCGCGTGATCGGCCTGGCCGCGGCACAACCGTTAGCTGGGGCGCGAGCCGTCGCTGAAGTTGAGCGCTGCGCCAAGGCGGGTATGCCCGGCATTGGAGAGTTGATGCCGCACGGGCAGGGCTACCGCCTAAGCAACACCAAGCTGTTCGAGCCTATCGCGGAGGTCGCTCGCGCACACGATCTCTTCGTGCTCACCCATACCAGTGAGCCGATTGGCCACCGCTACGCAGGCAAGGGAAACGTGACTCCAGATGAGTTTCAAGTGTTCGTGCATGCCTTCGGCGATCTGCGCATCGTTGCCTCGCACTGGGGCGGTGGCTACCCGTTCTACGAGTTAATGCCAGAGGTGCATGCGTCGGCGGCACAGGTCTGGTACGATTCAGCCGCCTCGCTGTATCTCTATCGTCCAGAAATATTCGCCATCGTCGCGCAGATCGCCGGACCTGAGAAGATCTTGTGGGCCAGCGATTTCCCGTTGCTCGGGCAGCGCCGCATGCTCGACTACACACGCGCAGCGGGGCTGAGCGACAAAGATCTCGCTCTGGCGCTTGGCGGCAACGCCGTCACGCTGCTGGGAAATGCGCTTTCTCCTGAACACATCTAGCACGGGGCTCCGTGTGCTACGGTCTTGCCTTCGACATGTATTCCCCAAGGGGAGCATTGGGCCACATCATAATGCGGCTTGCGTTAGGTTCGCCAGCGCGATACGATAGTTGAGACATCAATAGCGTGTGCGATGACACATGCCATGACTGGCGAAAGAGCGGTGCGTTGTGCGGGTCGTCTCACTGGGCAGCGGGAGCAGTGGCAATGCCATTCTCGTGCGGAGCGGCACGACCGCCGTCCTCGTGGATGATGGCTTCTCGCCCAGGATGTTGATCAGCAGACTACGGCAGGCGGGCGTGGCTCCTGAGGAGATCAGCGCGATCTTGTTGACGCACGAGCACGCCGACCACGCAGGTGGCGCGCGCACGTTCGCTCGCCGCTATGGCATCCCCGTCATTGCCGATCCACGCACGTTGAATGCGCTCTTCGCCCAGCCCGAACGTGGCATGCCTGACGCTCCACCACCTGAACGCGTCGAGATGCCTGTGGGGCGCGTCCTTTCGTGGGGCGGGCTGGAGGTGACCAGTTTCGCAATCTCCCATGATGCCATTGCGCCCTGTGGCTATCTGCTTTCTACCTCCGCGTGGCGCGTTTGCATCGCGACAGACACCGGACTGGTGACTGGCGGCATGCTCGAGGCGATGCGCGCGGCGCTCGACCTCGGCGACTGCGGGTACGCCGCCCTGCCGGGCATCGGCGAGACGTTCGCCGCGTTCGCCGCGGCCAGGCACGGCTGGACGGTCGACCCCGGGCGGGTGCACCTGGTGCCGG
>DAHUXT010000099.1 GCA_027307065.1 Ktedonobacteria bacterium | reverse complement strand
ACGTATACGACAACTACCGAGACGAAACTGAGAAATCGGCGATGCTGGGAGTAGAGACGATGGCTCCCAGCCTGCGGACGACGTCGCGTTAGGCGGCGTGCGCCTTGCCCGACTGCGATGTGGCTGCTGCCGAGCGGGTAATGAGCATGCCAATCACGTCGACGATAATGGCGGCGAGCGCCAGAATGGCGAAGAGCGGCTGTGGCAGCGTGATGCCCAGCAGCGCATCGAGCGAGTAGGCGCCCGCACCAGCGAGGCCGACGGCGACACTCATCGCCGCGAGCGCCAGCGGATACTCGAATCCGCCCTTGGCACTGAAGAAGCCCTTGCTCCAGTGCATCTTGACGGCCATCACCATCGCGCCCAACGCGCCAGCCGCGCCCAGTGGCGTCAGCAAGCCAAAGACCAGCGAGAGCCCGCCGCCAACCTCGCCGAGAATCACCAGGCCAGTCCACAACTGCACCGGTCGGTATCCCTGCGCGCGAAAACCCTGCTGCAGTTTGGCATAGCCCGGCCCGCCGAACCAGCCAAACGCCTTCTGCGTGCCGTGCCCGATCAGCGTCACCCCGACGATGACGCGGAGAAGCAAGAGCGCCCATGCAATCGACATATCTTCAATCTCCTGAGAAGTGCTATTCCTGAACCCAATGGAATGAATACCGGCTGTCAAGGCTACTAATCGTAGCCTGCATATGTATCGTAACCGCACTTTTACCTAATGTCAAGTGGCCAGGCTACGTATAGTAAGTTTGTGGTACACTGGCTATGATGGCGCACAGGATCGGGAGGGATAGCATGGCACGTCACGAAACTCAGGAAACTACCGAAGATTCAGGCCACCAGACAGACGCTGTGTCGTTGGGGGCAGTGGAGGCTGAGGGGCTCTCGTGTACCCGGTTTCAGGAGGCGGTCGAGTTCATCGGGCGGCGCTGGAACGGGGCGATTGTCTATATCTTGCTCGATGGTCCATGCCGCTTCAATGAGCTACTGGCGCGCGTGCCCAACATCTCGGATCGTCTGCTGACCGAGCGGCTGCGCGAACTGGAGGCCGCTGGCATGGTGACGCGCGATGTGCAGCCGGGACCTCCGGTGCGGGTAGTCTACGCGCTGACGGCCGCCGGCCATGCCCTCCACGATGTCATCCAGGGCATCAGCGGCTGGGCGCGGCAGTGGATGCCCGACCCGGCGGAGTAGTGCGTCCTCGCCCGATCTCGCTTCAATTCACGTGGAACAGCAGGCGCGCCACCGCGACGATGGCGACACCCGCGACCATCGCCGGCAGCATTCTGCGGGTGAGTGCGGCGATCACCACGGTGACAGTAGCGGCGATGAATCCGACGACGCCAGCCGCCAGGAGCGCCGGGGCGATCAGCGAGACGAGCACCGCGCCAGGGATTGCGCTCATCCAGGCACTGACGCGTTTCGTTGGGGTAATGCGCCCGAGCAGCCAGAATCCACTGATGCGCGTGGCATAGGTGACGGCGCCCATGCCGAGAATCGTGAGCAGCGCGACCAGATTAATCTCCATGGCGCAATGCTCCTATCAGGCTTCCCGCCAGCCCGCCGAGCAGGATATACCACTTGCCAGGGAGCCAGTGTTGCGCCGCGATCGCAACCACGGCCGCGACAATCCACGGCAGCAGATCGGCCTTGCCGCGCCACAGGCCGACCAGCAGCGCCAGAAAAACGGCTGTGAAGGCGAAGTCGAGACCCCACTGCGCCGGATTGCTCACCAGCCCGCTCGCCAGTTCGCCGAGCGCGGTGGCCGCTCCCCAGAAGATAAACAGCGTGAGGCCGCTGCCCAGCAGAAACGCCCCGTCCTCCATGCCATCGTTGAGCGCGCCCAATGTCAGCGCCCAGCTTTCATCAGTCATGAAGAAGAGTGACGCGTAGACGCGCCCGCTCGGAAGGCGCGACAGCCACGGATGCAGCGAGGCGCCCATCAACAGGTGGCGCAGATTGACAATCAGTGTCGTCAGAATCAGCGCGCCAGCGGGCAGTGGCGTGACCCAGAGGCCAAGTGCCACCAGTTGCGATGCTCCCGCAAAGACGATGGTGCTCATCAGCATTGCCTAGGTCAGGCTCAGGCCCGTCTGCCGCGCCAGAATGCCGAAGACGACGCCATAGACGCCCGCGCCCAACGCGATTGGCAGACAGGCGCGCACTCCGGCCAACGCGCCTCGCCAGGTAAAGGTAATCTCACCGTTCGCCATGCTTGCTCTGCCTGCTTTGTCGCTCACCGAAAAAAGGCGATACACGCAAAACGCGCCACCGCCGTGACAGTGACACGTCTTGTTGTAGCATATTCGGCTGTTGCAGACACGGCCTGGTCACCGCCAGTTACAGTCTGTTGCCAGCCAGTTACTGACCGATCGCTGGCGAGGTAACGGGTCCGCTGGTCTGGGTTTGCCAGACGATATGGCCGTTGCCCGCATCGAGCGAATAGAAGCGCCCATTGCTCATGCCGATGTAGACACGCCCACCGGTGACGGAGGTCCAGCCGCCAGTAACGGTGTAGTTGGTGACGCCGAAGTGCCACTTTTCTGAGCCAGTGTTGGCGTCGAGCGCATAGAGGTGGCCGTCGCCTGAGGCAATGTAAACGATGCCGTTGTTGACGTTGGGTGAATCGTTGACGCTGTCGCCCGTCTGATGCCGCCACTTGAGCGAGCCGTCGCCGATATTGACGGCATAGACATAATGATCTGACGCGCCGAAGTAGACGACGCCATTCACCACCGCTGGCTTGCCAAAGATTTGTCCGCCCGCCTGGAATTGCCACTTTGCCGAGCCGTCGCTGGTGTGCCACGCCGAAACGATGCCGCCGTCGTTGCCGATGTAGACGACGCCATTGCTGACCGTGGGTGAGGTAAATTCGCTGATCGCGCCAATGGAGGACTTCCAGAGTATCAATCCGGTCGCCGCGTTGAGCGCGAAAAGATAGCCATCGGCCGAGGTGTAGGCGACATTATCCACCACGGGAATCGTTCCGGAAATCGAGCCGCCGACGGCAGTATCCCAGGCGACATCGCCGGTAGTGCTATTCAGCGCGATCACATGCCCCTGATCCGTGCCAATGTAGACCAGCCCGCTAGCCATCGTCGCCCGGTTGAGTGTGCCCGCGCTCAGCGATTTGCTCCACTGCAGCGAACCGGTGTGCGAGAAGGCATACACGTAGCCAGATTGTGTCGAGACATAGACGCCATTGGTCACGGCGAACGGCTTGTTTGGTGTTCCCGCTATGGTGTAATGCCACCGCTCCGCTCCGGTGTCGGCATTGAAGCCGTAGAATACGCCGTCCGCGCTGCCCGCGTAGGCGTAGTACTGGCTCAGCGGAACCGGCGTGGGATTGCCGCCACCACTGCTGTTACCGTTGCCGTTGCTGTCGGCGTTTCCAGGTGTCGGCGTGCTCTGTGCGCTGGTGGTTGGGGTGCTCCCGGCGTGGTTCGCATCGGAACCATTATTGCCACCGCTGGTGGCACACGCGGCGAGCGCGAGGGTCGCGATGATGCACAACCCCAGTAGTGCGGTGCGAATGGTACGTTGGTTGCCGCTCATGTTGGACCGACTCCCCTCATTGCCTGCCCGTTAGTGCCCCCAGTATACCTTTGGCAAACTATGATGGAGTTCACATCAGTATGGCGCAGCGGTTCCCAGATTTATGCTGAGATGTGCTGCGCTATCATGTGTAGATGCCCTTTCTCCCGGCACCCCATTATGCTGGCGCTCTATCGCCTTAGGTCTCGTCATTCTCAAAGAAATCGTTACGCACATCGGCGTCGGGCAGGTCCTCGTCGGCTGCGTCAGGCGCATGTGGGCATTGGTCGTCGGGATGCCGCATGTGCAGCCGGTGCAGACGATCATGTCTCCGGCGGAACCGCTGCTCCTCGCGCTCGGCCCGCGCCTGGGGGCTTTCGAGGTGGAATATGCGCTTGCCATGATACTGCCGTGCCATGTTGCAGCTCACTCTCTGCCAATACCTGATGATTCCGGCGCTGAGGGAATATAGAGAACGTGCTACGTAGTGTTGCTGTATTGGGTAAGAAGAAGCTGAAGTATACCTGAGTTGTGGATGAGTTACAATAATTGAGGGAAGTTCTGGCATCTGGCAGGTACGGGAGACACCCCGACACGGCGTGAAAGGACAAACGATGACTTCAGCGGGTGTGGTAGCGCTGGTCGGCGCGGGCGAGTTTCTCGCATCGATGGAGCCGGTAGATCGCCAGTTGCTAGACTATCTCGGCGCCGCTCCACGTGTCGTGGTGTTGCCGACCGCCTCTGCTCCCGATGGTCCCGGCGTACCGGAGCGCTGGGCGAACATGGGCGTGGACCACTTCAGCCGCCTCGGAGCAACCGTCGATCCGGTGATGCTGCTGACGCGCGCGGATGCCGAGTCCGCGACCCTCGCCGCACAGATCGCGGCGGCCAATGTGGTCTATCTCTCGGGCGGCAAGCCAGCCTATCTGCTCGAGACGCTTCGGCAGAGCGCGTGCTGGCGGGCGATCGCGGGCGTCTTTGCGGCGGGTGGCGTCGTGGCGGGCTGCTCGGCGGGCGCGATGGTGCTTGGTGGGCAGGTGGCCGACTTTCCGCGTTTCTGGCGCACCCTGCCAGGATTGGGCCTTGCGCCCGACTTTTTGGTTATTCCCCACTTCGACGAATTGCCAGCCCGGATGATGCGTCCGGCGATCGACCGGATCACGCGACCGCGCTTCATCGCGGGTATCGACGGTGGCACGGCGCTCATCTGCGCTGGAGGTGGATGGCATGTCGCCGGACAAAAGACCGTGACGATCCAGGCGCGGGATGGCAGTGCGCGCACCTATCGTGATGGCGATGATGTGGCGCTCTCCGGCGACTGAGATGTATTCGCGTGCTAGTCGCGTGTTCCTCATGTGGGCTCTGAACATGCACCGCTGTGGCGCCGGGCAGGTAACGCGTCAGGTAGAATAACCGCAAGGTAGCGATGATCGCTGTGGCCACGTGGATAGAGAATCATTGGCACAGATATGAGTGGGGCGACGCGTATAACGGCGATTCAGCCCGAAACGTCCCCCTTCATGGCAAGGAGAGCAGTATGAAATATGGCCCGAAGCATGGCGTCGACCGGGCCCTGATGTATGCCATCCTCGCGGTGGTCGGCATCAACTACGTCGCGCAGGTTCCCTACTACCTCCACCTCTATTATTTTCCGCACCGGGCGTTGCCGCCGTTGGTGGGTACGATGATGCTGCTCGCTACCCTCGTCTGGTTTTTGCTCGGATGGACGCTGCTCATGCGACGCCGCAGCCGCAGCGGCTACTGGCTGCTCTTGACCTTCCTGCTGACCGAGACGACATTCTATCTCTACAACGAGTTCAATCAGGTGACGCATGGCTTCGCGCCGTTCTTCCACCTGCAGAATCACGATCCACTGCTGGTTGTTGTGTTTGCGATCGGCTATCTCAACATGCTAGGCGGCGTCGTCTTCGTCGCCGCGCTCCTCTGGCGCTACCGTGAGCTGGTGGCAAAGTAGCCGCCCGCCTGGTGGCTGCCAGCTAGAACGTTGGCTTGAAGACCATGAGCATCAGGATGAGCAGCACCAGCACTGCCAGCGTGATGCCGACCACGGTGCTGCGGGTGCTTAGCGCGCGAAACTCGGCGCTCTCGGTGCCCGACGCCGCCAGCACCTTGATCTGGCGGCTGAGCGTCGGCGTATAGACGCCGTACCCCAGGATGATGGCGATGATCCACAGTGCGATGCCCCCGGCAATCCAGAAGGTCGTGAGTTGGTAGCGGGCAACCCACACCATCGTCAGGCCCGAGAGCAGCAGCAGGATGTAGGCGGGGTTGGCGAAGTAGTCATCCATGAACTTGACGCCGCGCAGCGCGAACTCGGTGTACTGGGGATTGCGCTGGGCACGTATCAGCCAGATGGCATAGGTCGCGTTAAAGCCAAACGCGATAATGGCAAACAGGATATGCAGGAACTTGATGACGAAATAGATCCCAGGCATCAGTTGTCTCCTTAACTGTTGTCATGATCCTCCGGAGCAGGAGTGCCCATGGATTGGCAGCGACCCTAGCCAACCCGCCGTCACCCAGAGCGTCAAGCCCACGAAGATGCGTTAGCTGCCCCAGAGCAACGCCAGATGCGGCCATCGCACTACGCGCAGAATCTGCGCAACACGTCCCCTAGGCATAAGAGTGATCTCGGAATAGAGTACCCTTCGCAAATCTATAGTTCAAGGCTATATTGTCTATAAATATCATCGAATTTGTCTATCGAGAGTGAACGAGGAGTCCACGATGGATACCGACCAGCTTCTCGCGTTTGATCGCATTGTTCGTGAGGGCGGATTCAGCCGGGCGGCGCGTGGGCTGGGCATTTCGCAGCCGAGCGTCACCGCGCGCATCCAAACATTAGAGGCCGAGGTCGGCGGGCCACTTTTTGTGCGCGGTAGCCGGCCCTCCGTGCTGACGGAGCGCGGGGCTGCCTTTCTCCCCTACGCGCAGCGTGCGCTCGCGATGGTCGGCCAGGGCGTCGAGGCGGCGCAACTGACCGAGGCTGGGCAGCGTGGGCGTGTCAAGGTCGGCAGCATGCAATCAATAGCGGACGCTTACCTCGATGCGATTATCCCGGCATTCTATCAGCGTCATCCCCTTGTGGAACTGAGCGTCGAGATCGCGCATGCCAGACAGTTGATGGAATGGGTTGAGGATGGCATCGTCCAGTTTGCCGTGATTGCCTGGCCATTCTTTCATCCGGCGCTGGATCTGTTGATGCGCTTTGAGGAGCCAGTGGTATTGGTTGCTTCCCCGCATCACCCGCTGGCCAGCCGCTCGGCGCTCACATTGTCGGAAATGGCGCGGCTGGCGAATCCGTTCTTCTTGATTCGGTGGGATGAAGGCGTGCTGGGGACACTGCTCCGCCAGTGCGCCGAGCAGTCGCCGTCGGTAATCGAGGCGCCCAGCATGGTTGTGCGACGGCTTTTGATCACTGGGATGGGCGCGGCGTTCTTCATGCGCGGACTGGTAGCCAATGATCTCGCCGCCGGCCGCCTCGTCGAACTGCGCGTGGCCGAACTGCCGCCACTCTCTCGTGAAAGCGCGGTGCTGCGGCGGCGGCGCGATGTGGCGCTACCACAGGCGACCAGGGACTTCATGGCAATCTTGTGTAACGAGGTCGAGCGGCTAGGCGTGCGGATTACCCCCCAGTGATTGACCCAGATGCAGAGCATGGATGGGGCCCTCCATTGGTTGATGCTTATAATACATGCATAGCGACGAAAAAGGCGGCGATGCTGCCGCCGGGGAAAATCCACATATCCCGGAGATGGAGAGGACGAAACGACCCATGGCTGAGGCGGATTACGGACAGCGATTGGCGCGGGCACGGGCGGCGATAACGCAGGCGGGGCTGGACGGCCTGCTGATTACAAGCCAGTTTAACCGGCGCTACCTGACGGGCTTCACCGCCCATGATGGTGACTTCACCGAGTCGTCGGGCTGGGTGCTGGTGACACCACAGACGTTCGGCCTGGTCGCGGGCACATTCCAGTTGAGCGGAGTCGAGGATGAGATTGTGCCGAGCAGCGTGCAGGTGCTTTCCACCGATAAAGCGCAGCCGTGGAGCGTCGTCGCCAGCGCCATCAAAGCGGACGGCACGAAGCGGCTGGGCTTCGAGAAGGACTGGATCTCCTACGACCGCTACAGCCGTGTGGCCAGGGAGCTTGGCGGGGACGCGGAGTTGATACCCGCTGACGATCTGGTGGAACTGGTGCGCGCCGTCAAAGATGAGGCGGAAATCGCCACGATGCGCCGCGCCGCCGACATTGCCGACGATGCTTTCGAGCAACTGCTGGAAGAGATCAGGGTGGGGATGACCGAGCGCGAAATCGCTACCCTGCTGGAGCGACATATGGTCGAGCTTGGCGCCAGCGGCACGAGCTTCCCTACCATTGTCGCCTGCGGCCCCGGCGGCGCACAGCCTCATGCCGTTCCCACCGACCGGCCCGTGCGCCCGGGTGAGCCGCTGCTGATCGACTTCGGCTGCGTCGTGGATGGCTACTGCTCCGATACGACGCGCACGTTCTGCATTGGCGAGCCTGATCCCAAGCTGGTCGAGCTGTACGACATCGTGCGGCGCGCACAGGATGCGGGCTTCAAGGCGCTGCAAGACGGTGTGCGGCGTGGGCGCGATGTGGACGCGGCGTCGCGTGAGGTGATCACCGCGGCGGGCTACGGCGAGCAATACTTCCATAGCCTGGGGCATGGCATCGGGCTAGCGATTCACGAACTGCCCGTGACGGCGAGGCTGCGCGTGCAGACGCCCGAAGCCGATGCCGAGATGGCGCGCATCGAGCAGTTGGAGCCGAACAGTGTCATCAGCAACGAGCCAGGCATCTATATTCCGGGCTGGGGCGGCGTGCGGCTGGAGGATATGGTGCTCGTCACCGCCGATGGCTACGAGATCATGACCGTCCGCAATCCGGAACATGTACGCAGCATTGCGGGCTGATGGGTGAGAGTCTCAGCCCAGAGGAGGCGCCAACCATGTCTGAGGAGACCGCTGATATTCCAGCGAAGCTGCCGAGCGTCTTCGAGCAGTTTTCACTCGCCGGGCGCTACGCGCTGGTGACAGGCGCGAGCCGTGGCATTGGCCGCGTGATTGCCCTGGCGCTGGCCGACGCGGGCGCTGATCTGGCGCTGGTGGCGCGCTCGGCGGATCGTTTGGAGCAGGTGGCGGAGGAGGTGCGGGCACGCGGACGCCGGGCCATCACCGTCACCGCCGATCTGGTGAAGATGGATGAGCTCACGCGGGCGGTCGAGCAGGTCTATGCGGCCTTCGGGCGGGTGGATGTGCTGGTGAGCAACGCGGGCATCAGCCCCATCTGGAAGCGCAGCACCGAGGTCACCGAAGACGAATGGGACGCGATCTTCGCGACCAATGTGAAGGCGAACTTCTTCCTCTGCACCAACGTCGCCGCGCGGATGGTCGATCACGGTGGCGGCTCGATCATCACCCTGGCGTCGGTGGCCTCGGTCGTGGGTACGCCACGGATGGCGGTCTACGGCGCGAGCAAGGCTGCCGTCGCGCAGCTCACCCGCACCTTTGCGCTCGAATGGGCCAGGCATCACGTTCGCGTCAACGCCATCGCGCCCGGCTACATCGAGACGGATATGACATCCGGCGTCTTGGAACATCCTTACTTCGGCAACGCCATTCGCCAGGCGACGCCGCTGGGACGCCCTGGCAAGCCAGAAGAACTCGCCGGGATCGCGGTCTATCTCGCCTCCGACGCGTCCAGTTACGCCACCGGCCAACTCTTCCTCGTGGATGGCGGCATCGCGGCGGAGTAATCTTCCCGCCAATAACGAGCCAAATAACGAGAGGCGCCCGCTCACTGGGGCGCCTCATCATGGTGGCTATGCCTAAATGACTACTCTATGAGGGCTGCACTGGATCTGATTCAAACGCGCGCGCTGCCTCGTTGACATCGGCGATGACTGTCTTGCTGAGCGGCGAATTGGTCTTTCGGACCTTCTCAGCCTTCCGAGCCTTGGAAGTCTCTTGCTGCCGGGCCGGCTCGACTTTCGCGCGGCACTCCCAGCACATCTGTCGCATTGACCAGGATGTCGGCGCATTGCGGTCGCCGCCGAGCTGCCACATCTCGGCATTTTCCATCACACGTCCACACTCTTCACAACGCATCTCAGGCCTCCTCTCGCAAATCAGCGCAAGGTAGTGTAGGCCTCGGAGCGCAACTTCGCGCTACCGTGCATCGCCGGAAGCAGGGGCATCCGCTAAACGCGACACTGCGGCGGAATTGGTCATACTATACCATATACACAGGACACTGTGGCCATCTCATACTGCGAGGTATGTCGTTCGCGAGTCGCGCGCATCTGTAACTCGGCGCTATACTATCCATTGTATAGCAAAGAGAGGCCATGCAGACCGTGTGACTCATAGCAGACGATATGCAGATGACCTTGAACCAGTCTAGTTCGATATTCCTGATAGATGGAGCAATGTGATGGCAATTAAGCAGCGCGAGTCCGAGCCGCAACCGTTCGATATTCCGCGACTACGTCGAGCCGTACGCGAGATCATTATGGCGATTGGGGATGATCCCGAGCGCGAGGGACTGCGCGAGACGCCCCGCCGCGTCGCTGACATGTATGCCGAGGTGTTCTCTGGCCTGCTCCAGGATCCCGAGGATGTGCTGCAGGTGGGATTCGAGGAGGGCCATCAGGAGATGGTCATCGTTAAAGATATTCCTTTCTATAGCATGTGCGAACACCATTTTCTCCCCTTCCATGGGGTCGCGCATATTGGCTATATCCCCAACGGCCGCGTCGTCGGCCTCTCCAAACTGGCCCGCGCCCTTGAGATTCTGGCGCGCCGTCCGCAGCTTCAGGAACGGCTCTCCAGCCAACTCGCCGATGCCATCATGTCGGCACTCGAACCGGCTGGTGTTGGGATCGTCATCAAGGCCGATCATTTGTGTTATGACCGCGAGACAGAGATTCTGACTCCAGAAGGCTGGGTTCGATTCGACCACCTTCCCGAAGGGTCACCTGTTGCACAGGTCGATATCAAGACGCTTGAAATGAGCTTCGTGGTGCCGACCGAATATATTCGCTATCGTTATAATGGCTTGATGCTTCGTTGGAAGAGCGACACAATTGATCTACTAATCACGCCGGACCATCGCGTGGTGATGCAGTCGGAGTGGACGTTTGATTCTTCGAAGAACGCTTCCTGGACAGTTGTTCCGGCAAATCAAGTGCCTGCCCGCTTCTATGTGCCCCAGGCGGTCAGATGGTCGGCGGCTGACATAGATGTGGTTTCACTCGCCGGAGCCACAATTTCCGGCGACGACTTTGCCTCCTTCATGGGGGCTTGGTTATCGGAAGGATGCACTAGACAGGGGCGGAAGGATGTTGTTATTTCCCAGAATGACAACGAGTACGCTGACATGATCTGGTCGCTCCTACAGCGACTTCCCTTCCGATTCCGCCGTGAACCGCAGCCAGGCCGTCTGCATCATATCCATTTCATATCACCTGACAAGCGGCTGTACGAGGCGCTCGCTCCCTTTGGCAAGTCTGGTGACAAGTATGTACCTACAATCATCAAACAGATGAGTACGCGCCAGATCGAGGAGTTTCTGCATTGGTATGGTCTTGGGGACGGGCACTTCTATATCCACGATCCCATGCGCGTACAATACGTGTCAAAGTCCCACCGTCTTATCGACGATATCCAGGAACTCTTGCTGCGAACAGGCAAGACGGGCAGCATACAAACGTATCCAGGTTGTGCACGTATTGAGGTGCGAATTCACAAACGCGAAATTGGCAAGGGGTATAAGTGGTATGGCAAGCTCCAACCGTACCACCGAGGTACAGCAGTGTTCGACGACGAAGTGTTCTGCGTTTCTGTGCCGACAGGCGCTATTCTCGTGCGGCGAAATGGTAAGCCAATCGTAAGCGGCAATTGTATGACAATGCGCGGAATCCGCAAACCTGGCAGCAAGACCGTTACCAGTGCCATGCGCGGGGTCTTCCAGCGGGGCGCTGACACTCGCGCCGAGTTCATGGCGCTGATCGACGAATAGACAGCGCGGCTAAAATGGGCGCATACTACTGGCGATTGACTCCCACATGCGGCTGGCATTGAGTCGAGGAGCGCTCATTTTGGATGTACGTGATGTGACGGTGGATGACGCCGAGGAATTCAGGGCACTGCGATTGCGGGCGCTGCGCGAGGAGCCGGAGGCATTCGGCTCGTCGTGGGAAGAGGAGAGCCAGCGTTCCCTGGAGCAGACGATTGCACGGCTACAGGCGAGCGACACCGCAGCGTTCGGCGGCTTTGACGACGCTGGCAAGCTGGTAGGCATGGTGCGGCTGTGGCGCGAGGATGGCATCAAGACGCAGCACAAGGCAAACATCATCAGCATGTATGTCGCGCCGGAGGCTCGTGGTCGTGGCCTGGGACGCATGCTGCTCGACGTCGCGATTGCCCGCGCACGCGCGACGCCCGGCATCGAGGTGGCAATTCTGGCAATTGAGGCCATTGCCGACGTACTGCTTCGCATACTTCTGGGTGTTGGTGAAGATATCGCGGCCCCGGCGCACCATCGCGCCGAATGGATCGTCGGGAATCGCCGAATCC
>DAHUXT010000098.1 GCA_027307065.1 Ktedonobacteria bacterium | reverse complement strand
AGACACTGACTCTGGAACAATTTGAGCCCGTGCAGATATGTGGCGATGAGGACCGTTTGAAGCAGGTACTGCTCATTCTCCTCGACAATGCGATGAAGTACACATCAGCGAACGGCACCGTTGCGGTCGCATTGCGCCAGGTGGGAGATGAAGCCGAGTTGGTAGTACGCGATACCGGAGTGGGCATCCCGGAAGATGCGCTGCCGCATGTGGTCGAACGTTTCTACCGTGCCGACCCTGGCCGTGGACGTGACCCCGGCGGTACGGGACTGGGCCTGCCCATAGCGGACTGGATCGTCCAGCAGCACGGTGGACGCATTGCCATCGCCAGTCGTTTGGGGATGGGTACGACGGTGACGGTGCGTCTGCCCATGCGATGCTCGGACAGTGTCTCCCTCTCTCCCACACTCGTGCAACAGACAACCCGTTAATGCTCCGTCCTTCAGAATCTCCAGTCGCACCACAGATCATGAACTCCTGCCGTGATTCATCAGGAGTTCATCAGCCATGCTTCAGCCACGACTCAGTCGCTGGCGCCATGCTGTCACTGCGATATTGCGATATGACAAACGCGTTCCGCGCTCCAGAGGCGTTACGTTGCTACGGGATGACGAAGTTACCGGGTTACAGGTCTCGACTGTTCTGGGCGTCTTGTGGAGGGAGCGGAGAGATGACTGTCCGATCGATCACGGTGCCGATTGAGGATTTCGGCTGTGCCGACAGCGGACTGCTGATTGTGGAGCAAGCGCTTGCGAACGTACCAGGCGTGCTTCGTGTCTATGTGAACGCAGCGACCGAAATGGCTTATGTGCAATATGATGTCGATCGATGTACTGTGGATGCCTTGGCTGCGGCGGTTGTCCGGGCAGGATACCATCCAGGCGCACCAATCGTGCTCTAGAACCAGGCAAGAACCGGCAGCATGTCGGTCAGCATGCCTACGATTCTGCATCGCTGCCGAAGAGGGCCAGGAGCAGGAAGACTGGCCGCCTGGCCAACTCTTCGATATCTTCGTCCGATAGGTCCATAAACAGGTCGAGGACATCGGCGACGAGTCGAGCGTGTGTGGCAGCCTCGTCAGGGGTGAGCGGATCGCCATCTCCGTTCTTGCCGTCGAAGTACAGGAGCGCGGCCTCCTCGTCGCTGATCTCGGGGCTGGCCCACGGTGGCAGCGGTGTCCCGTGCGTGCGCGCCGCCTGCCTCGCCCGCACGCGATCGCGCGCCATGGAGCAGGCGTCGATGGCAGCGTCTTGCTCCGGCGAAAACTCGATGTTCTGCCCCATAGGCTGCCTCTCGATCAAGCTATCCGCTGATACTCTGGCTCTAGCCACCAGACATGACCACCTGTGGCTGCAGGCGGTCCGTGCAACTCAGTACAGTTCGGCCGCCACGATCGGGAAGGACACGTCGATCTCGCCATCAGCCGCCACGTACAGCCGTGGTGACGTGTGGGTACGCAGACTACAACGGCTTGGGCATGTGTCGCGCACTGGGATAAGCTAAAGGATGTTGATTGAGCGCGCGATCAGCAGCGCGGCGATCGTAAGGGAGAACAACGCCTCGGCCATCATCAGCAGTTTGGCCCGGGGCGTCAACGGCGCTGTGTCCGCCGGGCTGAGCGCGGTGGCGAAGCAGAAGGCCAGGAAGACATAATCTATGAAGCCTGGCATCCAGCGCTGGTGTCCGCCACGTCGTGCACTGCCTTCGGCACGGCCTCGGGCCTGCGCCTGGGAGGAAGGGGGAGACGGAGGGGACGGAGGGGACGGGGAAACCAGAACTGGTACCGTCTGCATCGTGTACTGCGGGAAGAGAAAATCGCCCACCTGGCGGCCGTGCCAGTGTCGCTGGGCCGGTCCGCCCCCGTCAAGCTCCCAATACCAGTCGGCGAAGATCAGGATGTTGCTCAGCCAAAGCAGCACCGCCGGCTGCAGCAACTGGCGCCCTCGCTCTGGTCCGTATCCGGGGAGAGCGCCGACGAGGAGGGCAATCGAGCTGAGCAGGGCGAGTGTCAGCACGACCAGCAGGCTGGTACGGATACGGCGGGCGAGGGGGAAGGGAATAGTATGGGGACGGAAGTAGGCGGCAGCGGTCAGCGGCACGAGCACGACCGCCTCGACAGCAAGTACAAGCCAGTTCGGGCCGACGGTCAGGGTGTCCGGGAGCAGCAGGTAGGCGACACCGACCAGCAGGGCGCCGAGACTCGCCAATGCCAACTGCGGGCGGATCTCGCGGTGCAGCTCGCGCTCCTGCTCCTTCTGCTCCCGAGACATCTCAGACCGACGCTGGGAAACATTGCTGTGCTCCACGTCGCGTCCCTCCTGCGGAGAACTGGCGTCCAGTGGGCATGCCGCACGATATGAAGGCGATCGTATCGCGCACATTCCTCGATGGAGCGGGCGAGCGATCAGTTGACCTCTCACGTCAACGACCGCACACCTCTAGTATTTCTAGCTATTCGTATGCAGCGTTGCCTGGTCTTGCAGGAGGGCTGCTCGTGTCAGCGTGAGAGAGACAGAGAGCGCGTCGCAGTCTATAGTCTTGATCGCGCTGAACGGCACGAGCACGATCCTTGGATTGAAGATGCCCTTCTCTACTGTCAGCAGGCCGCACGAGACGTCATACTGGGTGATATCGCCCAGCCTGAGGCCGTTGGCATCATACACCGCAAGGCCGACCGAGAGACGCTCCGTGATGCTGCTCAGCTCGATGCTATCGACGACGGTCGGCCCGCCATCATAGCCGCTCTGCACGACCCGCACCTCATACGCCTGCGGCAGCGTGTCGCGATGCAGACCGGGAATGAAGCGGTGCTGCACGATGGTGTGGATGGCGGGTGGCTTCACGTAGTGGACGACGAGCACGTCCTTGGGCTCAGAGAGCACGATCCCCTGCGGATCGATACTGCGGATGAGTCGAAAGGGAATATAGAGGTCCCTGTGATCGAGGGCACCCGATCCCACAAGCAGGTAACCAGCAGCAATCCTAGATGCCTTCACACTACCCACGCGCTCGGCGTTCACATCGAAGACGAGCAGGCCATCCTCGAGAAACTCGTCAATAGCGTGCAATACCGTCTGCGACACGCCTTGCGATTGATCTCCAAGCTGACGTGCTGGACCCATCGAATCGGTCATCTTGTCGGTCATCGTGGTCGCCTTCACCTTTCTGGCGGAATTGCCACCGACGGGACGAGCAGTGTCACGACCCCAAGGTCGGCGTTGACCTGCGCGACCATACTGAATGGGATGCTGCGCACCGCCTCGTCACCGAGGTACCCCTTGACTGTCAGCAGCCCATGCGCCGCATCGATCCACATCACCTCGCCAACATAGGCGTGGTCGACATCCAGCACCGTCATATCAACAGTCAAGGTGCGAGCCACCTCGTCCAGCCGCACTGGTGCCACGTGGACCGGACGCCTATCGTAGCCGCTCTCTATCTCGTGCTCGATCACGACCGAGGTGCAGCCCGTCTCGGGGTCGATCTGCTCCTCGAGGAGTGTCCGTGCGGCGGGCGGCAGCTGATAGGCGTCAGTGAGCGCGTCCTTGGCAACCTTCAGGTAGATGTCGCGTGGGGTAATGCTATGCATGAGATGGAATGGAATATACAGCTCCCTGCGCGCGAGCCCACTTTCTTCCACCACCATATAACCAGCGTGCAGGTCGAAGTGGCGCACGTGCCCAATCTTTGCCCCCTCCGCCCCATAAACCGCGAGCCCCTCCGCCATCAATTCAGCGATCGACACCTGGATGGTGTCATGATGCCTCTTGTTGTCACCTGTGTCACCTGTGTCGTCTGCCATCATCTTGCTCCTTACCATTTCTGGTCTCTCTCGAACCCGCGGCGCCAGCTACCTGAAACGGGCCAAACCCATCAACTCTAGGCGAGCATACTGCCCGCGCTGCCCCTACAGGACTGCCATGATGGTGCTATGGTGAGTCCCGTGCATGTGAGGCCTGCGCGCTCAGTACGCTCGGCTTTGAGCTGCCCGCGCGCCGGTACAGGTCCAGCCCCCACTCCCTACCAGCGCTTGGGCAAGGATCGCTGCCACACGACGTGCCGGCTACGCACCTGCTCAGGCCACGAGGCACTCTAGGCGTCCGCCTGCAGCTTGGACGTCTCACCGACGGGCAGGGTCGCCGGAGCGGGTAGTATCGCGGCAAGGTCACCTTGCAGGCTTTCCTTTGGCACCAACAGGTTGACGGTTGAGACGGTGGTATCGACCCCTGCAACGGCGCTGAAGGGGACCACCAAGACGTCAGCCCCGAGGCCGCTTTTCACGGCGAGTATCCATCCCTGCCGGCTGTCAAACTGATGGACATTTCCGAGGTTTGTCCCCTCGATGTCACAGATCCGCATACCCGCCTTGAGCTGGCCCCCCAACATCCCGTAAGTCTGTTCGAACGCAACTACGTCGTCTCCACTGTAGCCGCTTTGCATCCGGTGCCCCACCGCTGTCTCGGCCCGGCCCGTCTGCCAATCTTTCCACTGCGTGAGCACGGCCTGCGACGTGGGTAGTAGGGCGTATTCGGCGATCAACGCGTACTCAGAGACTTTCAGATAGATATGGCGCGGATCGATGCTGGCAATCAGATGGAAGGGGATGTAGAACATCTCCGGCTCCAGTTCCCACCGGTGGACCTGCATGTAGCCAGCGGTCAGGTCGAACTGCTTGACCTCACCGATTTTCTGGCGGTACGTGTCATACACGGGTTGGCGCACATGCATCAAGGTGCCGATGTCCTCGACGACAACCTGCGCGCGATTCGGGGTTTCTGCCACGACAGTATCCTTTCGAGTTGCTGCACTTTGCACTTGGTGAAAACACGGTTGCCGCGCCGGCGGCACGCCTACCGGTCAGCATTGCGTGGATGAAGTCGCTCAGGGGAGGGGTTGTCCCTCCATCCGCCTCCCCCTGACGTGCGATCGTCCCACTGTCTGCCAACGCCAACGGACGTCAGACACTGCCTGATCAGCACCTTATCCTTGTGCATGCCCGGTGGTCATCTGCTGGCCGCGGTCTCTGAGCGCCTGCACCCCGTGGCGCAGGCCCTGCAGTAGATAGGCGTAGTAGAGCATCGTGGCGCCGTAGGCGATGGCGTAGATGCCCAAGAGCCAAGTCAGCGTGACCGCGCCCGAGCGCGGCCAGACGGCCAGCAGGAGACCAAAGATCACCGAGAGCAGGCCGGAGAATCCGGCGAGCCAGGGATGGGCCAGGGTCTCGGGTAGGGCCAGTGCGAAGGCGATCTGGGCCCCTCCAGTGACGATGGCCCACGCCGCGATCAGGAAGACGAACGCCAGGGCGGTGATGCCGGGCCAGACGAAGGCCACGATGCCCGCGGCCACGCTCAGGATGCCGCTAGCGGCCAACCAGCCCCAGCGCTGGTGCGCCTCGCCTGCGCGCACAGCGGCCACGAGCGAGGCGATGCCCGACAGCACCGCGAAGACGCCGAAGACGAATATCAGCGCCAGCAGCGTCTGGCCCGTGTAGAAGAAAGCCACAATGCCGAACAGGATGGCGAGCACGCCCTGTATGGCGAGCGCCCACCAGATGCGCGAAACGATCTTCGAGTCCATGGTATTCCTCGTCTTTCATCATTCCTCGTTCGTCGTGCGATGCGCCTGCGCTTATCTGCGGATTTGCGTTGCGCGTGATGATGCATCAAGCAGCATCAATGCAAAGGGGAGACGTACAAAACAGTGCTCCCGCTGTGGCACATCGCCGAGCACTTTCTCACGTTGTCCTCTGGCCACCCGCAATATCCGGCTGTCACGCGTTGCTGGCTGTCGTGTACCACGATTCACGCCGATACGCCGTCATCGAATGATTGATCACCTCCTTTTGGGACTGTCGGTATGCGTTATGTGTCGAAGCGGTACAGATGCTATGCGTGCCCATGCTTCAGATCGTCCATACAACGTCACCAGCATAGTTGGTAATCGCGGCGTTAACCTCGTACGTATGCTCAGTCTTGATGGGCGAGTTCGGGAGCCGTACTCTGGTACCGTAGCCTAGCCAGCCTGGTCAGATGCTCAGGGGTATCATGGGGTATCTTGGCGCCTCAGTGAGAGATGGAGGCCGGACAGCTTCGTATGCCGTCGTCTGCGCCAAGCGCGGGTTTGCACCGCACAGCTGGATGCACAGAGCCATCTCTTCTGGCGCCGGCGCGTTGCGTTGACGCGGAGGAGCCCATGTTCCTCCCTTCTTCTCGCTTGCGTCGTGCCGCGTCCGTTCCGGCGCTGACGCAACGAGCCTGATACTTGCCCGACCGAGTACTCGGGGAGATCCCTGTTTGTGATGCCCCCGTAACATCAGTCTTCCGGGGCGTGACTGACATGTGATATGGTGATGGCACGTTGCATTGTGATGCCTGTGCTGTGCTGCTCCTAACTGAGCGTCCGCACGGGCTTGACTCCGCACGGCAGGTTCCCACACGGCTCAGCAACAGGCTGACTTGGTTTGGTTTCGGTGACGCAGGGTGGACTGTGGGGCATGGTCAGGAGTGCACCGCGACGCGACGCGACGCGCATGCGGATGTTCCTCTTGTGCCGAGAGGAGGAGACTCATGGACGACATGACTCCCTCTCAGCGACCTCCCGTGGTGAATGCACTGGAGGCGCCTGGTCAGGACCTGAGGCAACCGGCGGCGGATCGCCGCGCCGCGAGTCGCGAGCAGATAGACCGGTCGCGTCGGCTGTTCCACCACGTCCGCAGGGTGCCGATCCTCACGCCTGACGGGGATGTTCGCCCTAACGGGGCGAACTACCGACTCGCGGCACAGCCGATCCCCCTGGTCGATCGGACGGAGGTGCTGGCGGCCATCCGTACAAGCTTTGTGGTTGAGGGCGTGCGCCTGCTTACGGTGACTGGGCCTGCCGGGGTGGGCAAGACACGCGTGGCAGTGGAAGTAGCTGCCCAGCTTGCGAGCAAATTCTCCGACGGCGTCGTTGCGGTGGATCTTTCCTACGTGCATGAGCCAGCAATGGTGATTCCGGCCCTGGCCCACGCCCTCGGCGTTTCCCACACCAGCGCTGTGCCCCTGATGGTGCGGCTGAGGACCTTTCTCGCCGATCGTAGGCTATTGCTGCTGCTCGACAATTTCGAGCACGTGCTCAGTGCGGCTAATCGGTTGGGCGACCTGTTGATCGGCTGCCCTGACCTAGCAATGCTCGTCACCAGCCGGACGCCCCTCCACTTACGCTGGGAGCATGTCTTGCGCATCGCGCCACTGCCCGTGCCCGACCTCACACGGCTGCCGCCACTCGATGAGTTGGCTAAGGTCCCTGCGGTTGCGCTCTTCCTCGAGCGGGCGCGCGCCCGAGGGGCCGATTTCGCGCTCAACGAGGAGCGCGCGCCGCTGGTCGCGCAGTTAGTTGTCCACCTCAATGGGCTGCCGCTGGCGCTTGAATTGGCGGCAGCGCGCCTGGATACGCTCCCGCTGCCATTGCTCGCGCGTCAACTGCGCGATCGCCTCCAGGTGCTCAAGGCTCCTTTGCCCGACGCGCCCACGCGGCAGCGTAGCCTGGAGGCCGCCATCGGCTGGAGCTACGACCTGCTCAACCCGGAGGAGCAGCGTCTCTTCCGCCACCTAGGCGTCTTCGCCGGACCGGTGATGCTCGACGCTATCACTGCCGTCGTCGCGGCCATAGGCACCAGCACAAGGGTCGCAGGAGACGCCCGCGTGGACGAGGCTCGGGGGTTGCCCGAGTTACTCTCGCTGGCCGAGCAGAGCCTGCTCCTGCCACCGCGGCCCGCCCACGTCGGCTGGCAGCAAGGGGGGGTCGAGGAAGAGGCTGACGACGGGGAGGATGAAGAGGCTGGACCGGCGTTCGGCATGCTGGAGACGGTGCGAACCTACGCCGCGGATCTGCTCGCTGCGGGGGGCGAGCTTGACACGGCCCGCTGGGCGCACGCCCAGTACTTCCTTGCGCTGGCCGAGCGCGCCGCCCCGCTGCTGCGCGGGAGCGACCAACGTGCCTGGTTCCTGCGCCTGGAGCGCGAGCATGACAACCTGCGCGCGGCGCTCCACTGGCTACTCGATCGAGAGGACGACCCCGCCGCGCGTGTGTCGGGACTACGGCTGGCCAGTGCGCTAGGCTACTTCTGGTGGCTGCGCGGCTACCATGCTGAAGGTGCGCATTGGCTTGACGAGGCGCTGGACCGCGTGCAGCACAGAGGAGAGGAAGCAGGAGAGGATCCGGCGGGGGCGACCGTGCGCACAGTGGCACTGTGCTGGGCTGGCGCGCTGCTGACGCTGCGCGGAGACCTCGAACGGGCACGTACCCGCTTGGAAGAGGCGCGGTCATGCGCCGAGCAGCCGCAGGACCCTTCCGGCATCGCGCGGGCACTTACCTTCCTGGGGCAGCGTGCGGTGTATGCCACAGACGCGGAGCGGGAGCGGGCCGTCCCTCTCTTGGAAGAGGCACTTCGCGTCGCCCGGGCGCTCGGCGAGTCCCATCACGTTGGCGTAGCGCTGTTCTTCCTGGGTGTGGCAACTCATGCGCGGGGCCGCGCCACCGAAGCAGCCATGCACTACGCCGAGGCGCTGGGCCTCTTCGAGGCGGCGGGGGACGAACGCGTTGCGGGCGCCGTTCACGTCGAGCTTGGGGTCATTGCGGGCCAGCAGGATGACCTGCGCAGTGCGCTGCGACATCTCAGGGACGTGCTGGAGGCGAGCGGTCGCCTGCGGGATCGCTGGCTCCTCAGTCTTGGCGCGCGGGCGGTTTTGGCGGTTGTGGGTGACGGCGCCAGCGCCAAAGTCGACCAGGGAGACTGGGTCGGGCGCGCGCGCCTCGTTGGCGCGGCGGACGCCCTGCGTCAGGCGACAGGGGGCGGGCGCGTTCCGTGGGAGCCTACCGGGGCGGACCGGACCGCGACGGCGCTTCGCGCGCCTCTCACGGAAGCAGAGTGGGAGACGGCTTACCGGGAAGGTCGCTCGCTGCCCGCCAAGGAGGTGGTCCAACTGGCGCTGCACCTCCTGGACGAGGCCGCCTCGTTCCCTTCCTGCGCCCAAACCAGCCTGTCCGTCGCCCAGATGACTCCCCGTGCCGCAGCTGGACACGACCAGCTCACGAGTCGCGAGGTGGAGGTCCTCAAGCTGGTGGGGCAGGGATTGGCGAACAAGGCCATCGCACGCCAGCTCTCCATCTCCCCGAGCACTGTCAACTACCACCTCACCGCGATCTTCAACAAGTTGGTTGTAGACACCCGGGCCCAAGCCGTCGCGGTCGCCATGCGGCGCGGCCTGCTATAGGCAGGTTCTCACCTTCCCGACGCGTGTTGTACGCCGACCGGCGCTTCCGCTTGCGCACGACGACAACGACCCGCCCTCGATCACGTAGGTCCACCCCCGTTGTCATGTGCCCTGAGCATCTGACCAGGCCCTCGTCATCGGGAGGCACGCGCTAAGACTGAGTATTCATCTGAGGTTGATTCGGACGGCGTCGGGTACTCTGCTGGCATGGGGCAAGAGCTGGGTGCTCCACCAACAAGCCCAATCGTGCGCACCGGTACGGGTTCTCGTGCCTTCAAAAGCACCGAGGGAGCGATCTTCCACGGAAGGTTGGGCTTCTGCTGTTGCAGTCACAGCACCGCGTATTCCGCGGAGAAAGGAAGCCACTATGACCAGTTCAAGCTCATCCCAGTCAGGCGAGCAGCATCCTGTCATCGAGGATATCGACCAATATCTGGTCGATGGGTTGCCCGTCTTCGATGCGGCCGGCGAGCGCGTCGGCACCGTGAAGATGTACAGCACCGCCGCGGGCTACCTGATGGTGAGCAGCGGCCCGCTTGGTCGCGAGAATCTGTACATTCCGTTCCGGCTGATCCGCAGCATCGACCCTCGCGAGATCTACCTAACCGCGTACAAGGACACGCTCAAGGCGCAGTACACGCAGCCGCCAGCAATCACCAGTGTCAGTGAGACTCGCATGGTACCCGGTCCGCTTGGCACACTGACGCCACAGACAGTCCACGTGCAGATGGTGCAGAGCGGCTACGATGCCCAACAGGCGGCGCTTTCGAGCGTTGACGTTGGGTCCATCGTGCAGCAACTCGCGCTCGGCATGGCGGTCTACGACATTGAGGGCGCGCACGTGGGTGACATCACACAGTACGACGTTCCCCGTAGTCTGTTGGTGGTGGAGCAGGGCATCTTCCGGCCTCGTGTGCTGTTTGTGCCCTTCAGCGCCATCCAGAGCGTCGATCGCGACGTCCTCTCCGTCTACCTAAACCTGCCTAAAGACGCCTTGGTGAAGCAGCACGCGATGCTGCCCGCGCAGGCCTTATAGGCTAGTAGGAGGCGCTCGGGCACATGGGCTATTTGGAATTTGGAGCCGAGGCGCACCGGGCCATGGAGACGTTCAGGCCCGCGCTCTGAGCCACTGCCACTCGACTGAAGGTCGCTTGTCAATTGCGCCGGAGGCCTAGGGAGGAGCCGAAGCGGTGCTGCATAAGTTCGACAGGACCGGCTAAGCAACCCCGGCGACTGCACAACATCACGATCGTTGTCGACGAAATCGATAACAGCAATGTAGAGGAGATGAGTCATGAAGCCACTATCCGAGCTATTGGTGGATTTGTCGACGCGCGCGAAGCGGGCAGAAGATGATTACAAAGCTGCAAGCACTGAGACCCGCTCTAAGGTCCAGGCCCGCGTCGCTCAACTGAAAGAGGATACTGCGACACGCACGGCCAAGATGAATGCGGAAGCCGCTTCGAAGCGGGACAAGGTCGCGGAACACTGGGCTGCCATGCAGAGGCAGATCCATGAGCGATTCGACAGGGTTGACGCCGATGTTGCCACGTGGACTGCGGACCGCGCGGAGGAAAACGCGGCGGAGGCCATCGACTTCGCCTTGACTGCTATCGACTATGCCGAGTCGGCGGTGCTCGACGCGGCTGCCGCTCGAACGGAAGCCGACTCCCACATATGAGGCGGACGTGGGGCGAGCTGACGCGGCACGTCTTAGTCCGCCCAAGAGCGGCTCGATAGCTCCGCCTGCTAACCGCAGTGCAAGGTCACGGAATCTGCCCCGATCGCCACCGAGCATGGGGGGCAGGTTCCGTGCGGGCGGCGATGGAGACGATTACGGTCTTCGCTAGTACACGGCGCACCACCTATGGAGGCCTAGCGAAGCAGCGACATCTACCAGCCTTGGTGAGCACAGGTGGCGCTCTTGCCGTCACTGGTGCCTATCCGGTCAACAAGATGGTTGTGCTCATCCTTCCACGGCCGCCAGTTCACCCCCACATGCGTGGGGACAACGACCACCCGTAAATGCAGCCTTACCGCTTCTACCGGAAAGTCGTAGCGTCGTCTGTGACGGAGAACGGAGAGTCCCTGGATTTGGCTTGGAGAGCGTAAACACGCTACCGGCGGCGAATGATGCATCCAAGTATCATCATACGGGCATCAGGCGGCATAGATGTTGTGGGCGGCGTCGGCATAGGTGTCATAGATGTGCTGGAAGACCTGCTCGCATTTCTGCTCGTAGAGATCGGTGGTGTAGGCCGTGGGTAATTCCTTGTCGAGGACGTCACGGATGGCGACCTGGACGGCGGCGCGAGCTGCTGACGCTTCTTCCAGTCGAGGACGAGCTTCTCGTGTTTGAGCGTCGCGAGCAGATCGCGGGCGACCCGCTTCACCTGGTCGCGGTCGCGCTCGGAGAGTTCGATGTTGGGACGGGTGAGCAGGTCGAAGATGGCGAGTTGTTCTTCGGTGAGGCTTTCGGCAATGTGGCGCTGGTCTTCGACGTTCAGATCCTGGGCAAGGGCCAGCAGTTGGTCGAAGAATGCGGCGACATTGAGACTGCCCGCGTTATATTCGGCAATCAAGCGCTCGAAACGCTCCTGGTAGTTCATGCGGGTGCGGTTGCGCGCCACCAGATCGTGTACGACGCGCTCGACGGCGCCGCGCAACTCCTGGGCAAGCGTATGCTGGCGCGCCTGGGCAAAGCGGGCACGTAGGGCCTCGAAGTCGATCTGGCCGAGGTCCATCTGGCGATCAACGGTGTATGCGCCCGGCGGCTCGATGACATAGCCCTCGCTGGCAATGCTGACGTCGAGCAATCGGTCGATGGCGGCCATCACGCCACTGATGTCGGCTTCGGGCGTGAGCGCGCGTATCTTTTTGCTGAGAGTGACGTAGAGGCTCAGCGCGACGGTGAATTCGCCGGTGCTGGGGTC
>DAHUXT010000097.1 GCA_027307065.1 Ktedonobacteria bacterium | reverse complement strand
CCGAGTCAGATTGTCATGCCTGGCACTAGCGCCGCAACGTCAGTTCAGTTGAAAGTTTATGACACGACGAACGACGACGCGCATCTTCGTGTCACTGTGGCTACGCTGCTCGTGCGGCAGCCGCGCCCGATCAACGGCCTGATCGGAATCGGCGCCGTGGTGACTATTGAGAACATAGGGGCAACCGCATTCGTGGGAACGCCGACGGGCGATGCGAGTAAACCAATGCGGCTGCTGCGATTCGCGACGCCGCCCAACGCCTCGAATCTCTCGCTGGGCATCGGTTTCGACGGGTCGCAAATCTTCACCACCGACAAAGGCTTCGGGTCGACCGCCACAGTTCCGCCGGGAACGACCGACTTCGCCTATGGCATCGACATCCCCTATGCCGGTACTGCCGTCGATGTCTCGTTTCGCGCTGTGTACCCTACGGCTCGCATCGTGGTGCTGGTGCCGCCGGACATGTTCGTCAATGGCCGAGACTTCCAGGCGCGGGGTATCGTGGATAATCTTGGTGCCCGTTATCAAGTCTTCACGGTTGCCAACGCGCCGGTCGCCAGCCAGGTTGCGCTTCATCTCACGGGGCTGCCGCAAGCGGGCGAAAAGAGCTATTTGGATGCGCGCGCGCTGAGCATCTTTGCAGCCGTGTTGGCACTACTGGCGCTGCTGGTGTTGGTTGTCTATCTGCGTCGTGACACCCTTGCGCCCGCTCTCGGCCTGATTCCGCCACAGGCGCCTGGGACGACTTTGATATCGGCAACCGAAGACACGACAAGCAGCGCTACAGCCGAACACGAGCGGTTGCTGAACGCGCTGCTGACGCTCGAACAAGCCCGTGGCGCAGGGAAGATTACAGACGCGGATTATCGCCAGCAAGATCGCGACCTACGAGGCCGTCTGCGCGCGCTCATGTCGGTCGAGCGGTCCAGCCTATCGCCGGCAGGAGATGTAGCTGGCTGGGTCATAGACACCCAGGCTACCGAGACGCCCGCGCCGAAGGACGCGACGCCTGCGACTGGAGCCGCGTCTGAGCAGAGTCGCGGAGGTCGCCGGTGAAGATTCAGACGCTCTCACCGCTCGTCGCGGCCACTGAAATGGATGGGCGCATGCCGACCGAACGGGACACTGTCGTCGAGGCGCGAACTGTACGCAAGGCGTATGGTCTTCGTCCGGTGCTGCGCGATGTCTCATTTACGGTGGCAACTGGCCAGTGTGTCGCAGTGCTCGGTTCGAATGGCGCTGGCAAGACGACGCTGCTCAGACTGCTTGCGACACTCACCCGTCCGGCCAGGGGAAGCATCTCCATCGCGGGCTACGATGTGGTACGAGACGCGAACGAGGTTCGGCGCATCGTCGGCTATGTTGGTCACACGCCGCTGCTCTACGATGAGTTGACCGCGCGCGAGAATCTGTTGTTCTTTGCGCGCATGTACAGTGTTCCAGATGGCGAGTCACGGGCCGATGCGCTGCTGCGGCGCGTGGGAATGCGCAACCGTGCCAACGAGCGCGTCGCCACGTTCTCGCGTGGCCAGGCGCAGCGGGTGGCGCTGGCACGCGGCATTCTACATGATCCACCGGTATTGTTGCTGGATGAACCAGACACCGGGCTGGATGAGGAGGCCATTGGGCTGCTGCGGGAGTTGATCGCGGAGCGCGTCGCCAGCGGCCTGACAACTCTGATGACCACCCACACCCTCGAGCGCGGGCTGGCCTGGAGTGACTCGGCCGTCGTGCTATCGGGCGGGCGCATCGTCCATGCTGGTCCATCAGGTGCGATGACGTTGGCGGACCTGAGAGGGTTGTACGCGAACGCGAGCAGGAGCGCCCGATGAGAACATTCCAGACAGGTTGGCAGCAACTCTGGTCCATTGTTGGTAAAGATCTGCGCAGCGAACTGCGCGCGCGCCAGGTCTGGGTGGCGATGGCGCTCTTCTCTGCCCTGGTGATGATTGTGTTCTATTTCGCCTTTGACCTGCGGGTAGAGAATCGAGCACCTGTGGCTCCCGGCGCGCTGTGGATTGCGTTTGTCTTCGCCAGCGTACTCGGCCTGGGGCGCACATTCGCGGCAGAGCAGGAGCATGGGGCCATGGACCGGCTGCTGCTCTGCCCGGTCGATCGCCAGGTCATATTTCTGGCGAAGTTGATTGGCTATCTCATATTTCTGGCCGTGGTCGAGGCGATTGCTGTGCCGTTATTCGCCGCCATCTATAATCTGCCGATTTTGAGTGGCGGTTTGGTCGTGATCGTAGTACTGGGAACTGTCGGGATCGCGACGATGTGTACCCTCTTCGCGGCGGTTGCGTCGGCAACGCGAGCGCGTGAGGTCATCTTGCCATTGCTCGTCTTTCCGCTGCTGATTCCCGTCGTGATTGGCGCGGTACGTGCGACGCAGTCACTCTTGATTCCCGTGGTCAACGATCCGCCGTGGCCTGGCTTGCTTGCGGCATTCGATGTCATTTTTGTGACGTTGTCGGTACTCTTCTTTCAGTTTGTGGTCGAGGATTAGGCGGTACTCTCATGAACACACTCGCGTCTGACCCGGCAAAGTCGGGACAGCAAGAATCGTCGAAGCCTTTGGGCAAGGGCCTGCTGGACCCCGTGCGCCGATACGGCGAATATGTGCTTGGCGGCGCCCTCGCGATTGGGATGCTGGTCTCGATCTGGGCTGCCTTCCTGGGCACGCCGACCGATGCCGTGCAGGGCGATGTTCAGCGCATCATGTACTTTCATGTGCCGATGGCGCTGCTCGCCTTCTTCGCGTTCTTTGTGGTGTTCGTCGCCAGCATCGTCTATCTGTTGCGCCGCGACGAGCGCTGGGACTGGCTGGCGCGCGCATCGGCGGAGGTCGGCGTCGTCTACACAACGATGGTCCTCATCTGTGGCTCCATCTGGGGCAAGGCGTACTGGGGAACCTGGTGGGATGGCGAGCCGATTCTCACCACCACGCTGATTCTCTGGTTCATCTATGTGGCGTATCTGCTGCTGCGCTTCTACAGTGGCCGCACCGAGAGTGGAGCGCGAAACGCCGCGGTTCTTGGCATTATTGGCTTCGTCGATGTGCCCATCGTGCATTTCGCGGTCACCTGGTGGCGCGGACTGCATCCGACTGGATATGTGCTCAACGGCGCGACGCCCGATACTCCCGCCTCGGTGTTTCTGGCGCTGCTGCTGGCGATGGCGACATTCACACTGCTATATGCATTCCTGCTGCTTCAACTTTATCGCCTCGAACGGTATACGACCGAGGCGGAGCGGCTGCGGGCACAGGTCGAATACGGGGATGATAGCGCGTCGTAGCTGACGATATTTGACTAGGAGGCTCAACATGTCGGGGAGCACGTATCTGGTTATCGCCTACATCATCATGTGGGCTGGAGTGTTGGCATATCTCGGATGGATCGCTCTGCGGATGCGCGGAGTGCGGACTGAGCTTGAATCTGTGCGCGAGTTAGTGCGTGAGCGCGAGCAGGCCGCCAACGCCGGCCGCGCGGGTGACGAGTAGAAATTGGGACTCGTCCGCGTCGAGGACTCATGTTACAATGAACGAAGCTGTGTTCTACGCCTGCCCTGCAAGGTGAAGGCCACAAAATGAATCGAGGAGATGACGGTATGCCAGAAAATTTCGAGGTCATCTACACGCACCCCAGCGGCGCGCGGGCAACGTTCATTCGTCAGGATGGCGAGCTGGACGCGCTGGCAAAGGGATTGGATGCTGGCCAGTTTTGGGTATTCAAGAACGTGAAGTCGCTGTTGGTGCGCAATGACGAAACGGACCTGGCAGAGTCGAACCGCCTGATGGCTGGCATAGGCTTTACGGCGGCGGTGCGCGAGATTGTCGCGCCGCGCCCGGTCGAGGTAGCGCCGCAGCCAGTCTATGCCGGAGTCGTCGAAGAGCAGCATGTCGGACCGCATTTGCCGAGCCCGAGCTACTGGCCGCTCTTGCTCGGGATTTCCGCGCTCATCACGTTCAGCGGATTCCTCGCGCTCGAGACTACGCTGCTCGTCACCGCCGTTGGGTTGGTGCTGGTGCTCATCTGCATGATCGGATGGGGACTGGAAGAACTCTAGCGCGGTCTCTGGCAGCCGGAATCGAGCGCGCACCCGTCATCACAACCCTGGATAGAGAGAGGTAGTACACAGCATGAGTGCAGTCATCAGCCCGATAGAGACCCACGCGGAGGGCGAGCAACATACCACCCGATCGTTCGGCTGGTATGGCATGGTGTTCTTTCTGGCGTCAGAGGCTATCTTCTTCGCCAATCTGATCGCGTCATACCTGTATCTTCGCATCCGCATCACTGGCATGGGCGCTTCGTGGATACCATCGGGCGTCGAGTTGGACAAAACTCTGCCCTTTATCAACACGTTTGTTCTGCTGTCGAGCAGCTTTCCGATGCACTTCGCTGCGCGTGCGATTGCCAAAGGCGATAAGCGCCGCCTGACTATTTTTCTGATTATGACAGTTATTTTGGGCAGCCTCTTCCTCAGTGGCCAGGCATGGGAATACACGCACGCCAACTTCAATCCAAGCACAGGCGTTTTTGGTTCGACGTTCTTCACGTTGACTGGATTCCACGGCGCCCATGTGACCGCTGGGGTGATCTTTTTGCTGATCTGTTTCTTCCGCTCACTGCGCGGAGACTTCTCGAAGGACCGTCATTTCGCCGTCACGGCGGTTGAGATGTACTGGCACTTTGTCGACGTGGTCTGGGTGCTGCTGTTCACGGTGCTCTATTTGCTCTAATTGAATTCGCGGGCAGCGGCTGATGCGGCGTGCTATAACTTTCCTGATAAGTCTACTCCAGGAGCGTAACACCGTCCGGCTCCTGGATGGACGGGAAGGTTAGCATTTCATGAATCATCTGCGTCAGAGAACGCTTGCTGTAGAGTCTGGTGAGCAATCGGAACGGCTTCGGTGCGCGATTTGCTATCGTCGCCTAGGCAGCGCGATCTGTTACCTGGAGGAGACGGGCGACGTTCCCCCGCCGCGCCAGTCGTGGATGCTCTGCACAGCATGCAATGACGCGGTCAAGCAGCAGATGGCCCAGGCTCCCGTGCAATCGCCGATCCGTCTGCGCGTGGCTGTGGGCCTGGTGGCAACTGAGCGAACACCTGCGGCCCGGCGAGCACGTCGCGGACAGTTGACCGACGCGTCGTGGTTCAAGCTCCTGTTCTGGGGTCTCATCATCGCGATGATCATCCACCTCGCCTTGATCGTAGCAATCGCTGGAATCGCCAAGTAATCTCATGCGGGACGGTACCGCGTTTGCCATCCGCAATGACTGGATAGATATACCCTATGACTACTGATACATCACAGGATGCAGTTCAAGCGTCTACCATGCAATCTCGCGCGGGCTTCCCATGGCGCACGACCGCACTGGTCGTTGGCGACGCCGCGTCATTTCTTCTGTTCGCCGCCATCGGTCGGCGCACGCACGCGGAATCAAGTGGCATCGCCGCCATCGGTCAGATCGCGCAGACAGCCCTGCCGTTTGCGCTTGGCTGGTTCGCCGTCTCCCCGTTTGCGGGCGCGTTTCGCCGTCTCAAAACGACTGGGGTCGTGCCAATGTGGAGGCGCACTCAGTTGGCCTGGATCATCGCCTGGCCGCTGGCGTTGGCGCTACGGTGGGCGCTCGCCCCTGATCATAATGTCCCCGTGTCGTTCGCGGCGGTGATTCTGGTGGCCAACGCGCTATTTCTCGGAGTCTGGCGCGCCGCCTTCGCGTTGGTCGAGCGCTGGCGCGCGCGGTGATAGCTGGATGTCGCCCCAATCTTGTGATCCGCTTTCTGGCATGCCAGTGTGCTACAATGGAGCGTTATGTCCGATCCAGGTACTACATCTGTCGAACGATGTCTCAATGCGGTGAGGGGCGGCTATGCTTCGGTTGAAGATCTTTTCAAGCGCGGCGTATAGCGGCGACATCGAAAAACTCGAAGAAGCTATCAACACCTGGCTGGCAAGCGCTTGTCCGATAATTCGACAAGTCGTGCAATCGAGCACTGCGGAGGAAGCGTTAGTCGTGACGTTTCTCTACGACGACGGCCAGTTGGAGACGAATACGCGCAAGGCCAGCGCGGCGGTGCCCGAGGCGTTCGAACACGGTTTCAACGAACAAGACCTCGATCTGGCAGACGAAGAGCCAACATTGCTACCGGATGCGGAGTTGCCGTACTAGTGCCCAAGATACAAGCGTCTGAACATCCCTATGTCGTGTATAGCACGCCCGATGGCGGTGTTGGCGAGCGCCGGGCGCTCCGAGCCATCGACTATGATGGCAAGCCGCTCGAACGCGGCGAATTGATTCCACTGCCGGATGGCGCAACATTATCCATGATGCCGCAACGCCTGGCCGCAGGTCTCGATCTGCAGGGCGAACGCCACGCTTTAGCCAGAAGTTGGGGATGGGCGCTTGCCGCGTTGCTGCCGATTGGCTATACCAGGGTCAAACTGCCTGGCTACACTCAGACACCAGACTCCGAGCCGCTACCGTTCTTTGGCTATGCGGCGGTTGCGGGCTGGCGTGGCCGTCTTTACGTGGCCGCGGTGCGGACGGATGATCCCGAGCGCTGGCTGTCGCGCAACTTCGATCTCACACAACTTGAGACTCTGGTGCAGCAGCGTCTCGCCGCCGAGCCAGAGAATCGTATGCTGGCTCATCACGCGCACTGCGCGCTCGACTACCACTGCCCTACAGCGAGCAACCTATTCTTTAGTCGCTGGGAGGCCGCTTGCGCCGTCTCAGGAGGATGTAATGCCCGGTGCGTGGGGTGCATTTCGAAGCAGGAAGAAGAAGGGCTCGTCTCCCCGCAAGATCGCCTGACCTTTACGCCATCGGAGCAAGAGATTGCGGACGCCGCCGTGGCCCACCTGGACGTGGCCGACGATGCGATCTTCAGCTTTGGTCAGGGCTGCGAAGGCGAGCCGTTGTTGCAGTTCCGCCTCATCGAGCGCGCAATTCGTGCTATACGCCAGCGAACGCAACGCGGAACCATCAATATCAACACGAACGCCAGCAATCCGCATGCGTTGTCGCGCCTGTACGCCGCAGGACTCGATAGCCTGCGTGCCAGTACTATCTCAGCGCGCCGTGAGACATATGACGCCTACTACCGCCCCATTGGCTACACGTTCGAGCATGTGAAGCAATCATTGGTGTTGGCGCGAGACGCGGGTGTCTACAGTTCGATCAATCTACTGTGTTTCCCTGGTTTGATCGACTGTGAAGATGAAATCGCGGCGCTCGTCGCCTTTCTGCGGGAAACGGGTGTGCGTTTGGTGCAACTGCGCAATCTCAACATTGATCCCGAGGTGCTCTGGCCACGCGTGCCAAAGCCTAGCGGTCGCCCGCTTGGCATGCTCGCACTGATTGATGCGTTGCGGCGAGAAGCGCCTGACGTCATTATCGGCAATTTCAGCCGCCCGGTTGGCAGACGCAAGGAAGGCATCGAAGCGTGTTGATCGGAGTATCAGGGGAGCGATGACACCGACAGTTGATTCTCATCCCCGGTGCCGCGCTGGGAGTCCCAACCGTGCGCCAGCAACTGACGTCGAACCGCGGCAAGGACTGTGTGCGGCGTGATCGCTTTCATGCAGATGGGGTTGCCGAAGCGGCATTCTGCCGTCGCGCTGGCATCGTAGCATGGCGAGCACCAGAGGTGGTGGCGCAGCACAATCGCGTCTGGAGCGGTTGGTCCGCTGAGTGCCGGGTCTGTTGGGCCGTGCATCACCACCACTGGCGTATCGACGGCGCACGCGATGTGCATAGGACCGCTATCCCCCGTCACCAACACGTTGCTCTGCGCCAAAAGCGCAGTAAGCTGAGGCAAGGACGTCTTGCCGCTGACGTTGATTAGCGGGTGATTGGCCTGTCGAACGATGTTCTGGGCAATCGTCGCCTCATTCGGCGCGCCCGTCACCACGACCAGTGCGTCCAACTCTTCGGCCAGCAGATCGGCCAACGCGGCAAAATGGCGCGAGGGCCATCGTTTCGCCTGTCCGTTGCGAGCGCCCGCGTGCATCGCGATGACTGGTCCCGTACGTCCCAACTGCGCGCGTGACAGCCGCAGCATGGCCGTCATCTCTCGCTGCGCATCTGGAGCCACATGCAGCCGAGGCCGAGCGTCCGTGTTGTGTGTAATACCGCCCGCCGCTTCCGCCAGCGCGAGCACGTATTGCGTCTCATGTTGCGCGACGGCATAGCGTCCACCTGGTACGGGGTGTGTCAGCATGTGCGGATACGCCTCGCCCGCGTAACCGATAGTGCATTTCGCGCCGCTCAACCGAGTGAAGATACTTCCTAGATCGCCCGCGACACTGATGGCAATGTCGTAGCGAGCCTTGCGCAGACGACGCACGAGTTTGAGTCCGTTCATCCACCCACCGCGCTGTTGCACGATTTGAGGATCATAGGTGATGACTTGAGCGATTTCGCGCTCGGCCGCCAGCACCGCTGCGGTAGACCGCTGTACCAGCACGTCGATCTTTGCCTTCGGATATCCGCGTCGAAGCGCTGCGATCGCCGGCGTGGTGAGCACGGTGTCGCCAAGCAGATCCACCCGGACGAGCAGTATGCGCCGGACGCAAGGATCACCGGACCGCGGCACTGGTGTTATTGCGCCACGCCGACGAACGGCATAACCCATCGCGCCGATGCCGTGCCAGAGCAGTTTCTGCGCGCGCCGTTTCACCACGCGCTGAACAACGCGCAATGCGCGAACGTCAAGCGATGGGCGCTGTTCATATCCACCCACCGAGGTTTTGGCAGACTGACGGCGTGCCAGTTGGGCTACCTTTGGGTTCCGCGCTGTCATACCGCTCCTGCACATCTGGCCGTCTTGGCCTGCACCGCATTACGTGTGTGATGGGACACAAATTCCCAAACCATGCTTTTCCTAGCATAGCATAGTATGTGCCTGCGTGAGGATGCCCATGACCCTCGGTCCCGCACGGTGGAATGGGCTGCTGCATCACCTGGCAACCCTCATAGCGAGGGCATTTTGGGCGCGATCGCGTCACTGTCCGTCGGAGGAATTCGGGGTATCGCCGCTGTTTGGGTTACCACTGCCCGCGCCGCCATGGCCATGGTCACCGGAATCGCTGCCATTCGAGTCGGGTGTTGGCTTGATCGGAGGCGTGGGTCGCGGTGTGGGTCGCGGTGTGGCCGCAGCGGGCGGTGTGGCTGACAGGTGAATAGGTGCGGCTGGTATCGTAGGAGTCGGTGCGCCTTCTAGCGGAATCGAGATATTTCCGGCGCTTAGCGCACTCTGTTGGTCAGAGACATTGTGCAGCAGCAATTGGGCGAGCCATGTTTGTCCATCGCTTTGCGCCTGAGCCAGCGCCGCATATTCCGCCTGCAACGTCTTTGTCAGCGAGTCGTTAATAATGCCATCGTGAGCAGTCCTGGTTTTCGTGGCAATCGCCAGATCGATCAACTGCTGTGTTGCCGCGTTAGATTCACCCATAAGCGCGACCGCGCGTGTTGTATGGTGGCTGGCAGCCTCCGCGCGTGCTTCACTCAGCCGATGCAGGGCAATCTGCGCCAATACCTCACCGCGCATCTGGTTCGACCAAGCGAACGTTAACTCGACGGCCTCATCTGCGCGTTTGATGGCATACAGCGGCGAGCCTGGTAAGGCATTTGCTGCCGCATCCGTCAACAGCCAGGTTCCAAGGACGACGAACGCCAGGGCGGCAGCAACAACTGCCAGTTGCCGCATCCACACAATACGCCTACGCGCGCTGCGTGCTGGCGATATAACGTCGCTACGTGACTCCAGGCGCGTGGATTCCGCGCTGTCGAGCACGGCCGTGAGGCGCTGGCGCACATTGGCCCGCGCCAACTCTCGCTCCGAGTCGTCGAGCGTTACAGTTCGCACCAGAAGCGCGAGCTTGAGTGAGGAGACGAGTTCGGGATTCTGCACTTCGCACAACGCGAGGCACTCTGCCGGCGTTCGCTTACCCGTCGTGGCGTCATTGAGCAGCGCATCAAATAGGCGCTCGGTGTCACCCAAGAGCATCTCCCTCACGTGAGAGCAGCAGAGCGCGGCGCATAGCCTCGAGTGCGCGGAACTGCATCCCTCGCACAGCGCCCTCTTGTTTGCCAATGATATCGCCGACCTCGCGCGCGGAAAGTCCCTCGATGAACCGCAGAAGCACGACGCCACGCTGTTCGCTGGTAAGTATCCGCAGCGCCTGTTGCAGCGCGATGATGGTGAGACGCGACTCTAGCTCGTCCTCCGGCTGTTCCGACGACTCGTGCGACTCCATGAGCGTGGAATCATCGAGCGATACCACATCGTGGTGGCGGCGATAGCGGTCGGTCAGCGCATTGTGCGCCATTCGGAAGAGCCATGAGATGAAGGAGGCGTCATGCTTTGGCGAAAATCGCTCGATCGCACGCCAGGCGTTCAAGAAGACTCCGGCTGTTATATCCTCGGCGTCTGCCTGATTGCTTACTCGAAGGCGCACAAAGCGGTAGATCCGCTCAAAGTAGCGATCATATAACTGGGAGAAGGCGTCCCGATCGCGTCGGGCCGCTTTGGCTACCAGAAACGCGTCTGAGTCATTCATTCTATCTCCCTGCGTCTGCCGTGCTATGAACACGCCAATCAAGAAAGACGAATGACAACCACATGGGCATCTCGGTGGTCGTCTGGTGATGGTCGCGAATCAGGTGCGTGGAAGCGCTGGCAGCGACCCCACAACCTGAGTATGCGACACAGTATGACATAACCATGTCTCAATGTCAGCCTGCCGGGTACTTTCATAAACCTGCGCGGCGTCTTTGAGCGAGACAAATGGCGCGAAAAGCGTGGGACCGCTGCCGCTCATGCGAACAATTGGCGCGCCTGCGCTCAGGAGCGCGTCGCGTGTCGCGGCGACCGGCGGCCATCGGCGCATGACGGTTTGTTCGAGGGTATTCGAGAGCCGATCAAGAGGCAGTGGCAAGCCGCTGCGAATGGCTCCGACCACCGCGTCAGTGTCGAGAGCGACGCTATAGTCATCTCTGGTGAGCCCGCTGAAAACCGCAGCGGTCGAGATGCCGACAGGCGGCCGCGCAATAACCAGCCAGAGCGGCTCGACATCCGGAAGTGGTTTCACAAACTCCCCACGCCCCTCGACCAGTGCGGTTCCACCGTGCACAAAGAAAGGGACGTCGGACCCGAGTCGAGCGCCCAGTTCTTCGAGCCGAGTCTGCGGCAGTTGTAGACCGCGGAGGCGAGCAAGGGCCGTTAACACGGCTGCGGCGTCGCTGCTGCCGCCACCGAGACCGCCCGGTGAGGGTATCGCTTTGTGCAGTTCGATGATGACGCCACCAGTGAGAAGTTCTTCTGCCTGTAAGAGCCGCGCCGCTTTGACCACGAGATTGTCGTCATTATCCAGTTCGGTGACATCCACAGCGCAGGTGACGCGATCGTCGACGGTTGTTTCGATGCGCAAGGTATCGCACAGCGAGATCGTCTGCATCACCGATGTAAGCGCATGATAACCATCAGATCGTTTACCAAGCACCGAAAGGGTCAGGTTGATCTTGGCCCAAGCGGGCACAAAGACTGCCGCTGCGGTCACGCATCCTCCTACGCTGGTCTGCTACCCAGTATGTGCTGGCGTATGATAGCAACAACAGTATCATACGCGCTCTTTGCGATGAGAGAGGATATTTTGCTGCTATGACGCTACTTACGGCAGTCAACGGGACATTACTCAACGCGCTCACGGTGCTGGTCGGCGGGGTGTTCGGCTCACTGGTGGGCGATAGGCTGCCGCAGCGCGTGCACGATTCGCTCTTTGGCGTGCTCGGTCTTTTCACGGTGCTCATTGGACTCCTGGGCGCACTGGCCACCAAGAATCCACTGCTTTTACTTGGTAGCTTGCTCATCGGCACGTTGCTGGGTGAATTGATCAACATCGAGTCGGGCCTCGAGCACGTTGGCGACTGGCTGCAGCGCAAGTTGGCGCGTTCTGGCTCGACGCTCAGCGAGGCATTTGTGACCGCGAGTCTTGTTTTTTGCGTGGGGCCGCTGTCGATTCTCGGTTCGCTCGATAATGGTCTCTCTGGAGACACGACGAAGCTCGTCATCAAAGCAACGCTCGATGGATTCGCAGCGATTGCCTTTGGCGCGACGCTGGGTTGGGGCGTCTTGCTGGCGATCATCACGGTGCTGCTCTATCAGGGCGGGTTGAGCCTGGGCGCGCACGAGCTCGCGCCGCTGCTTACTGCGCATGCCGAAACCATTACGGAGATGACGGCGGTCGGGGGGCTGATTCTCGTCGCGGTCGGTCTGAAGTTGCTCAAGATA
>DAHUXT010000096.1 GCA_027307065.1 Ktedonobacteria bacterium | reverse complement strand
GGCCGCAGGCCGGGAGAAGTTCTGCCCAACTGACTATATGTGCGGTTCGGCGCGAAAGGCGGAAAGTCATGGAAAGGCGGGGTGAATCGCAGCCGCGCCATTGAACCGGCCGATGCGCGAGTGATATGCTCGCTTGAGATGCAGCCGCCTCTGGCCGGACTGCGAACGCCTTCAGAGTCGAGGGAGGATTAGGCACCTATGGCAGTGCTTGAAAGCCGGGTAGACCGCAGCAGCCCGGAATATCAGGAGAATCGTACCTACTTCGCCGGATTGGTTGAAGAGCTTCAACAACGGATCGAGCACGCGCGCATGGGCGGCGGCGAGCGCGCCGTCGCCAAGCACCGTGCCCGCAACAAACTGCTGGCACGCGAACGGATCGAGATGCTCTGCGATCCAGACACGCCATTTCTCGAATTCAATCCCCTGGCGGCCGGTGGCATGTATCACGATGAGGCGCCTTCGGCTGGCATCGTCACCGGCATTGGCGTGGTCGAGGGACAGGAGTGCGTGATTATCGCCAACGACGCGACGGTCAAGGGCGGCACGTACTTTCCGATGACGGTCAAGAAA
Organism: Ktedonobacteria bacterium; assembly: GCA_027307065.1. Classification (GTDB taxonomy): domain Bacteria; phylum Chloroflexota; class Ktedonobacteria; order Ktedonobacterales; family JADMIN01; genus DAHUXT01. The sequence goes on along the minus strand of DAHUXT010000096.1, from coordinate 11,748 downwards.
CATCTGCGCGCGCAAGAGATCGCCGAGCAGAATCATCTGCCGTGCATCTATCTGGTGGACTCCGGCGGCGCGTTTCTGCCGTTGCAGGCGGATGTCTTCCCCGACCGCGAGCACTTCGGGCGCATCTTCTACAATCAGGCGCAGATGTCGGCCAAGCGCATTCCGCAGATCGCCGCGGTGATGGGTTCGTGCACGGCTGGCGGCGCGTACATCCCCGCGATGAGCGACGAGACGGTGATCGTGCGCGGCAATGGCACGATCTTTCTCGCTGGCCCGCCGCTGGTGAAGGCAGCCACCGGCGAGGAGGTTTCCGCCGAGGATCTGGGCGGGGCCGACGTTCACAGTCGCACGTCAGGCGTCACCGATCATTACGCCCTCAACGACGAGCACGCGCTGGCCATTGTCCGCTCGATCGTCAGCAATCTCAATCGCCGCAAGGACTATCCATGGGAGGTCCTGCCGCCGGAGCCGCCGCAATTCGACCCAAAAGACCTCTATGGCATCGTGCCGCGTGACCCGCGCAAGAGCTTCGATGTCCATGAGATCATCGCGCGGCTGGTGGACGGCTCGGAGCTCGACGAATTCAAACAGCTCTACGGCACGACACTGGTCTGCGGCTTTGGCCGCCTGATGGGTTATCCGGTCGGCATCATCGCCAACAATGGCATTTTGTTCTCGGAGAGCGCGCTCAAGGCGACGCATTTCATCGAACTGTGTTGCCAGCGGAAAACGCCGCTGATATTCCTGCAAAACATCACCGGGTTCATGGTGGGTAGGCAGTACGAGGCGGGGGGCATTGCCAAAGACGGCGCGAAGATGGTGATGGCAGTCGCCAACGCCAACGTGCCGAAGTTTACGGTCATCATCGGCGGTTCGTTTGGCGCGGGCAACTACGGCATGTGCGGGCGGGCATACGGGCCGCGCCAGTTGTGGATGTGGCCCAATGCGCGCATCTCGGTGATGGGTGGCGAGCAGGCGGCCAGCACGCTGCTGACGGTGCGGATGGAGGGGCAGACGGGCCACGGTCGCGCGATGAACGCGGCGGAGCAGGAGCAGTTCAAGGCCCCGATTCTGGCGAAGTACGAGGAGGAGGGCAACCCCTACTACAGCACGGCGCGCCTGTGGGACGACGGCATCCTCGACCCGCTGGATACGCGCACGACGCTGGCGCTCGGCATTGCCGCCGCACTCAACGCGCCAATCCCGGAGACTCAGTTCGGCGTGTTCCGAATGTAGCGGCGGACCTCTCCCCTATCCCCGCCCGTTGGGCTGCTGCCGCTCCGCGCGTCGAGGGCAGCCGCGCGAAGCCCCCTCCCCAACCCGTCCCCCTGAAGGGAGAGGGGCTTCCAGAGCCTGAATGGTCGCCTCAGTGCCCCTCCCCGCGTCGGGGAGGGGGTAGGGGGAGAGGTCCCCCACCCACCACAAGCCTCCTACGCGGGCTGGGACTCCGACGCTGGCCAGAGTTCCTGGCTGCGCTCGGCGGCGATTTGGAGCGCCTGGCGGATGAAGTCCGCTACGAGGACGGCTCCCAGGTTCTCGTTTGACCGCAGCCGCACCGCTACGGAATCCGCTGCCGCCTCTTTGTCGCCCACCACCAGCATGTACGGAATCTTCTGCAACTGGGCGTCGCGCACCTTGGCGTTCATACGCTCGTGACGGTTGTCCACCTCCACGCGCAGCCCCGCCTCGCGCAGCCGCTCCGCCACCGTCTCGGCGTAGTCGCCGTGCTTCTCGTCCGATATTGGGATGACGACCGCCTGCACCGGCGCCAGCCAGAGCGGGAACGCGCCCGCGAAGTTCTCGATCAGGAACGCCATGAAGCGCTCCAGCGTCGAGATGCCGCCGCGATGCACCATCACCGGACGATGCGGCTGGCCATCCTCGCCGATGTACTCCAGGTCGAAGCGCTCCGGCAGCGTGAAGTCGATCTGCACCGTCGAGATCGTCTCGTCCTTGCCGAGCACATTCGCCACCTGCACGTCGAGCTTCGGCCCGTAAAACGCCGCGTCGCCGATGCTTTCGTAGTACGGAACGTCCAGCTCCTTCAGCGCCTGGCGCAGCGCCGCCTCAGACTGCTGCCACATCTGCTCATTATCGATGAACTTCTCTTTGTCATTGGGATCACGCAGCGAGAGCCGGTAACTATACTGCTTGAATCCCATATCCTGATAGATGCGTTCGATCATCCGTACCGCCTTCTTGAACTCCGGCAGCATCTGCTCCGGCGTACAGAAGATATGCGCGTCGTTGAGCGTCATCGCCCGCACCCGTGAGAGCCCCGACAACTCGCCCGAACGCTCCAGCCGGTACATCGTGCCAAGTTCGGCGATGCTTACGGGCAGTTCGCGATAGGAGCGCATCTTGTGGCGATACACCTGGATGTGATGCGGGCAGTTCATCGGCCGCAGCACCAGTTCCTCGCCGCTCTCCATCTCCATCGGCGGATACATCGAATCGTGATAATGCTCCCAGTGGCCCGACGTCTTGTAGAGGTCGAGCTTGGCAAGATTCGGCGTGTAGACATGCTGGTAGCCGTGTTTGCGCTCCAGGTCGAGGATGTACTCCTCCAGCAGCCGTCGCACCGTCGCGCCGCGTGGCAGCCAGAGCGGTAGACCCGCGCCAACGTCCTCGCTTATCATGAACAGCTCGAGATCTTTGCCCAGCTTGCGATGATCACGCTTCTTCGCCTCTTCCAGCCGTTCGAGATACTCGTCGAGGTCTTGCTGCGTGAACCACGCCGTGCCATAGATGCGCTGGAGCATCTGGCGTTTCTCGTCGCCGCGCCAGTAGGCTCCCGCCACGCGCATCAGCTTGACCGGACCAATCTTGCCCGTGCTTTCGACGTGCGGCCCCCGGCAGAGATCGAGAAACGGTCCCTGCTCGAAGATGCCTACCTCGGCGTCGGCCAGGTTCTCGATGATCTCCACCTTGTACGGCTGGTCGTGATCGCGGAAGTATTTCAGCGCCTTCTCGCGCTTCCAGCGGCTCTGCATGAATGGGTGGTTCGCCGCGATGCTGGCGCGCATGCGCTCCTCGATGACCGGCAGATCTTCCGGCGTCAACGGGCGCGGCAGCTCCATATCGTAGTAGAATCCATCCTCGATGGCTGGGCCAATGGCGAAGCGCGCGTTAGGGAACAGTTCCTGCACGGCCTCCGCCATCACATGCGCCGCGCTATGGCGCATTCGCTGCAAGGGCGTATACGCAACCGACGCGTTCAATTCCTCTTCGACCGACATCTGTCGTGTCCTTTCTTCTTACACTCGCATGTATTCGTTGTTGGCCATTCAATCGTCGTTGTTCACCGGGGTTATCTCGGCCCCTCCCGGCCTGCGGCCACCCTTTCCGTCACGGAGAGGGTTTTCCAGACGTGCCCGGCGAGCGTACGTCTGCCTCTGGTGCCCCTCTCCCTTCAGGGGGAGGGGTTGGGGAGGGTGTCCCCGCTCACGGCCGCCAACCTGCGTCTTCCCGCAAGAGCGCCAGCAGTTGCTGCGCCGAATGGACACGCGCGTCGGCATTGGACGCCCGCAGCGCCAGCCGCAGGTGTTCGGCGACATGCGGGGCGTGTTCGCCCAGGTCGCGCAGCACCTGATCGCGCGCGGGTGGATAGTCTCCCTGCCGCGCATACCAGGCGTCAATCATCGCCGGGAGCGCGCTGTTCGCCAGCAGCGCCGCCGCATCTTGATCACGCCTCAGCAGCAACGTGGCGTAGGCGAGACTGTTCGCCACATCGTCAAAAGCGTCATAGTCGTAGTCATCTGATACGACACAAAAGCGAGATACCATCGTCGTTTCTCCTCAAAATCAGGGCAAGACCAACAGAACCAGCCATGCCGCCACGGCCAGACGCCGCGCGGCCAGAGACGGCCGTGGTCATACCGCCGGCTGGTTGCCGACGGATCCCGATTTCTCCCGCAAACTGATGGTATACAATGCGCATGCTACTACCCTACTTTGCACCTGGCCGTGTGATGGATGGCTACGATACGCCGCGACACCCGTCAATCCGCTCCGGTTTCGCGGACAACAAAAAACCCTTTCATCCCACCTGGGACGAAAGGGCAACATGCCTTCCGTGGTTCCACCCACATTCCACGCGGCGCTGATGCCACGCGCTTCATTGCTGGCCGATAACGGATGCCCTCCGCGACAGCCTGCCGCCACCATGGGCGGGTCGGTGCCGGGCTCACGGGTGGTATTCGCCGCCGTCATCTCCGGAGATGGCTCTCAGCCGGTGGCCATCTGTCGCTGTCGGTTGACGTCAGCTACTCGTCCCGCTACGCGCTTGTACTTTGAGTGCGTATCATCGCTACGCTCAGCATATCACGCCGCAATTCCGCTGTAAAGCCTGTGCAATATCCCACGCGCATGCTACACTGCAATCGCCAGTGACATGACATCAGGCGCGCAAGTCCTTCGCGGGTGTGGCGATCGTTCGAGGAGTACATATGGAGGATGGACGGCAATCTTTGGAGCTAACGCCTGCTGATCTGCGCCGGCACACGGACCCGGCAACGCTCACATTCACCACCACCAGCGACCTGCCCGCCCCCGATGGCATGGTTGGCCAGGAACGCGCGCAAGAGGCGATAGACTTCGCGCTGGAGATGCGCGACAGCCGCTATAACCTGTTCGTGAATGGCGAGCCCGGCACCGGGCGGCGCATTGCCGTGGAGACCGCCGTCGAAATCGTGGCGAAGAGTCGTCCCGCCGGGCAGGATTGGTGCTACGTGTATCACTTCGACCAGCCAGAGGAGCCGCACGCGGTTCCTCTGCCGCCAGGCATGGGGCGCGCATTCGCCCACGACGTCGCGACGTTCGTCCAGTCGAGTCGCCGCGAGCTGCGCCAGGCGTTTTCGAGCGAGAGCTATGCGGCCAATCGCAAGCAACTGCTCAGCGATCTCGAGCCGCGCCACACCGCGCTTTGGGCTGATCTGCGCGAGACAGTGCGCGGCCTGGGATTCGTACTCCAGACCAATGAGTTGGGCATCGCCATTCTGCCGATTCGCCCGCCGAATACCCCGCCAGATGGCGCGCGCGAGCCAGCGCCTGCCGTGGACGACGAGCCGCCAGTGCTCTCGCGTGAAGAGATCGACGCGCTGCCCTCTGCCGAACGCGACCGGCTGCGTGTCCAGCACGAGCAGGCGGAATCGCTGCTGAAGCGCAAACTGCCCGACATCAACGCGCTCGAAGATGAGATGGCGGAACGCATCCGCGCGCTGAACGCCGAGACCGCCGAGCAGACGCTCACGCATAGCGCCGACGCGCTCATCGCGCAGTACACCATCTCAGCCGATGCGGTCGACTTCTTACGGCGGCTGCGGGAGGATATGGTCGCGCACGCCGATGTGCTGCGCAGCGACGGCGACGACGGTGGTAGCCCGGCCGGCGAATTCGACGGCGACGACGAACAGAACGCCGATGGCAGTGGTGATGGCCGGGTGAGCCTTGCCACGCTGCTGCGGCGTTATCGCGTGAATGTGCTGATCTCGCATAAAGCCGACGACCACGCGCCCATCGTCGTCGAGATGAACCCGTCACGCGCGAACCTGCTTGGGCGCATCGAATCGGGCACCAAGCGCGGTTTGCCCTTCACCGATCACCTGATGATTCGCGCTGGCGCGCTCCACCGCGCCAATGGCGGGTTCCTCATCGTGCAGGCCCACGACCTCATCTCGTCCCACGCCTGGGATACGCTCAAGCGGGTGCTACGCTTCGGCATGATCGCGATGGATAGTGGCGAGGCTCCCGGAAATCAGCCCGGCGCAACGCTACGTCCGGAGCCGATTCCGGCGAACGTCAAGGCTATTCTGATTGGCGACCTCTCCACCTATCGCCCGCTCCTAGAGCAGGACCCGGAGTTCCGGCTGCTCTTCAAGGTGCGGGCCGACTTCGACGAAGAGATGGTGCGCACGCCCGATACAGAGCTTGCCTATGCTCGCTACGCCGGAAATGTGGCGCGCTCGAATGGCGGGCCAGCGCTCGGCGTGGACGCGGTGGCGCAGCTCATCGAGGAGGGATGCCGCTGGTCGGAGGATCAGGAGCGGCTCTCGACCGAGTTTGGCAGTCTGCGCGACCTGACGCTCGAAGCCTGCTACTGGGCGAAGAAAGAGCAGTCGGAGACCACCACCGCGGCGCATGTGCAGCGGGCCATTGCCGCGCGCGAGCGGCGATCAAGTCTCTCCGCCGATAAGTACAACGAGCTGATTCGCGAGGGACAACTGGTGATCGAGACGTCGGGCGAGGTCGTGGGCCAGGTCAACGGCCTCTCGGTGCGCATCTCCACCGATCACTTTTATGGCGTACCAATGCGCATCACCGCGCGCACGTCGCCGGGCGTCGCCGGGGTCACCGATATCGAGCGCGAAACGGCGATGAGTGGACCAAGCCACAGCAAGGGCGTGCTGATTCTCAGCGGCTTCTTGGCCGGACGGTTCGCGCAGGACTTCCCGCTCAGCCTCTCGGCGAGCATCTGCTTCGAGCAGAATTACGAGCCGATCGACGGCGACAGCGCCTCTTCGGCGGAGCTTTATGCGCTGCTCTCCAGCCTTTCTGGCGTGCCGATTCGCCAGTCGCTCGCCGCCACTGGATCGGTCAACCAGCGGGGTGAGATTCAGGCTGTCGGCGCGGTAACGGCCAAGGTCGAGGCGTTTTACCATCTCTGCGAGTCGCGTGGCTTCACCGGCCAGCAAGGGGTGCTCATCCCACGCGCCAACGTCCGCAATCTGATGCTGCGCGAAGATGTCGTAGCGGCGGTAAAGGCTGGCAAATTCCACATCTACGCCATCAGCACGGTGGATGAGGGCATCGAATTGCTGACGGGGATACCCGCGGGCCGGCCCGACCGCGACAACCGCTACCTTGAGGGCACGATCAACGCGCGGGTGAGCCAGGTGCTGCGGCTCTATAGCGACCGGGTGCGCGCCTACACCGGCAATTCTACTGGCCTGACGCGCCCCTGAGCCGCTGGCCGTGGTTGCCACATCCTGCTCACCCCTGTTGGGTCGCATCCCTGGTCGGGCATCTGCGAGCCTGCATGAGCGCCGAGATGCCGACATAGCTGGCGGTTCCCAGCACGCCCGCCGTAAGGTCGCCCGCGCTGTCCCACCAGCCGCGCACGTTATGCGTGCCAAAGAAGACGTCTGTCAGAATCTCTTGCGCCTCCAGCATCCCGTGGATGAGGTTGGCAACGCCAAATGCGGTGCGCGGCCGCATGCCGAACGCGCTGTTCAGGGTTCCGGCAAGAGCGCCCGACCCGTGGAAATGTGGGATGAGGTCAAAGTGCGTATAGCGGTCGTAGAGTCCGAAATAATTGCCTGCCATATCGAGCCAGAAGATGGACAGATACAGGTCATCTGACCAGACAGGATAGCGCGACCACCTGAAGCGCTTGCGGCCCCTCAGATAGAGCACAGGGAAGGCGAGACTGAGGCTGCTAACGATCACGAGATTGCGCACGGGAATCGCCTTGCCCTCGTAGCGCGGATCATGTGGATGGCGCATGACGTCGACGAGAAAGCCAGCGATGCCGCTCCGCAGCAGCGCATTGCACGCATACCCGATCACGCGACGCTTCATTGTTCGTGCTCCTTGCCCGGATGCGCTGGTCAGCATGAGCGATTCGCTCGCCGACACATGTTAGACGCTCAGTCTGACTGCAGCGGCACACAGCGCGCGTGGAAAGGCAAAGGCGCTCCATGAGTTTGTGATGGTGTCGTTCGCAGCTAGACCGGAGCGTCTACGCTCTGGCGCATTGGCCCCGGAGGCGGGGCATTCGCGGTGGTCTTCAGGCCACGGTGTGGGTTTCAGATGAAGAACAACGCCATGGAACTCGCTCTGGCACAGGCGCACCATGCCGTGTAAGCGCGTAGAGCGATGACGCCAAAAGTACCGCCCGCTCCCTTCCAAAACACTTGAATAGCGCGCCCACGTCATACAGAACATACAGGGAGGGAGACTGCCGGATGAGCGTTAGCTGTGGACAGGTACCAACCGCAGACACACAACGCTGACCGTCCGCATCCCCTGGTCACACAGTCTTCCCGGACATCTACGACCACGAAGGAGTGCGCAACATGTCTACTCGCGGACCTCGGTTCTCCGGCAAGCGACGCCTGACGGCGATCGCGCTCAGTGTCACTGGCCTTGTCGCTGTCTTGGCCGTCGTCGGTGTGCTGGTGCTCAACACCAGAACGGCGCATGGCTCTGGCACGGGTGGTGGCGGCTGCTTCAACGTGTCAGGACCCGCCTGCACCTTCAAGGGCAACAGTTCGTTCAACGATTTTGGAACCGTGAGCACTGATGGCTGTATTTTCACCGAATCCCAGGTATCGTTCTTCGACAGCCTGTCGCGTCCGGGAAATGTCGCCACACAAAGCGTGTTCTTGTCCGTCTCCAAATGGGACGCCTGCAATGGCGTTCCGTTGGAAGAAGCGTCGAACTTCGATCCGAATTCCGGGGCTTCCATCTTCAACGGCACAGTGCAATTCGGGTCCAACCTGTCGACGGGCACCGTGAATGGCACGGCGCCGATGTATGACGAGTTTACCGGCAATCTGCTGTTCACGACCACCGTCAACCTCACCGTCAAGGGTTATGGCCCCTCCTCGAAGTTCAGCGACAGCTCGCACTTCCATGCCCCTGGGTTTGTGATGAACTCGCACTTCACAGGCACGAGCCGTTCGGCGGAAGCATCGGGCACATTCACCGATGAGGCGGGCAACAACCTCGTCTCGTCGCCGTCACTGTATTCCGAGCTCGACAGTTCCACCGGCGGTACAGTGCAAATCTTCCGGCAATAACCCTAATCCGGTCAACGCACAAACACACAAAGGCATGGGCGGGGACAACCCTACCCATGCCGATGTTGTCTAGACTAGCGCGTATCCGATCAGTCGCCTACTGCTCCAGTGCGCCCTGACGCATCGCGTGCGCTGTCTGCTGGACGCTGTGTCCGTTGCCATCGCCGACGATGCCCGCCTGCTGCCGCGCCGCGCCGACGAACGCGAAGAACAGCGGATGCGGCCGTGTCGGGCGGCTCTTGAACTCTGGGTGGAACTGCGTCGCCACGAACCATGGATGATCCTTTAGCTCGACAATCTCCACCAGCTTGTTATCGGCGGAACGCCCGCTCACCATCATGCCCTTCGCCTCGACCCGGCGGCGGTACGAGTTGTTGAACTCATAGCGGTGGCGATGGCGCTCAAAGATGATTGGCTCGCCATATGCCGCCTCAGCCTTACTGCCGGGTGTCAGGCAGCAGACCCACTGGCCGAGCCGCATGGTGCCACCCTTGTCAGAGATCTGGCGCTGATTCGGCATGAGATCAATCACCTTGTCGGGAGCGTCAGGATCGAACTCCGCGCTGTTCGCGTGCGGCAGGTTCGCCAGGTGCCTGGCGACCTCGATCACCATGCACTGCAGGCCGAGGCAGAGCCCGAGCACCGGGATCTTCTGCTCGCGGGCGTACCGGATCGCGCCGATCTTGCCCTCGATGCCGCGATGTCCGAAGCCACCTGGCACGATGATGCCTGCCGCCTGAGCCAGCCGCGCCTCGTGCTGCTCCCACTCCTGGTCGAGCTTCTCAGAGTCCACCCAGTCGATCTGCACGTCCACGCCATGCGTCCAGCCCGCGTGTGTCAGCGACTCCGCGACAGAGAGATACGCGTCGTGCAGCGCCACATACTTGCCGACGAGCGCGATGCGCACCGTTGGCTTCTCCGCCGCGATCCGCGCCACCAGCCCACGCCACTCGCGCAGGTCGGTCGGCTGCGATTGCTCCAGCGCCATCTTCTCGACCAGGAAGTCGCCCAGGCCGAGATCTTCGAGCAGCAGCGGCACCTCGTAGATGCTGCTGGCCGTCTCGACGGGAATCACTGCCCGGCGCTCGATGTTGCAGAACAACGCGATCTTATCGCGAATCTCGTCGGCAACGGGGAAGTCTGAGCGGCAGAGAATCACGTCGGGCTGGATGCCTGCGCGCAACAGTTCTTTGACGCTGTGCTGGGTCGGCTTGGTCTTGAGTTCGTGGGTCGCGCCGATGAATGGCAACAGCGTGACGTGCAGATACAGCGCGTCGTCGCGGCCAACATCGTTGCGCATCTGGCGAATCGCCTCGAGGAATGGCTCGCTCTCGATATCGCCGACGGTGCCACCGACCTCGACGATGACCACGTCGGCGCTGGTCTGCTGGGCCAGCATGTGGATGCGCTGCTTGATTTCATTGGTGATGTGTGGAACCACCTGAATCGTGCCGCCGAGATAGCCTCCGGCGCGCTCTTTGCCAATGACGGCGTTATAGACCTGACCAGTAGTGACGTTGCTGGACTGGCTGGCCGGTTCGTCGGTGAAGCGCTCGTAGTGTCCCAGATCGAGGTCAGTCTCCGCCCCGTCGTCGGTGACGAACACCTCGCCGTGCTGATACGGCGACATCGTGCCGGGATCAACGTTGATATACGGATCCAGCTTCATGATGGCGACCGACAGCCCTCGACTCTTGAAGAGACGTCCCAGCGATGCAACGGTGATGCCCTTGCCAACCGACGATACGACGCCGCCCGTGACGAATAAGAACTTTGGCATACTAGACTGCTCCCTTGCGCACTTCTCCCGGTGCGCTCACTGCTTGTGACGACTTGGAAAAAGGCTTCAATCGCTGCAACAAAAATACCGTCCGGCGGCAGTTCGCCCTCGTGCTACACGCAGGTTGAACAACCCATTCACAGGCTCCTGGTGGCCGGAAAACACCAATCGCCCTGGCGCTAGATCATAGAGAGAGGGGCCAGCATCTCCGTGTTGGGAGCTGGCCCCTGTCATCTTCGGTTATCCTCCCCGGTAGTTCAGAACGACCACCTGCGCTTCTGCCGGGAGACTGGCAGGTGTGATGGCAAGTTTGGGAAGCGGTTCGGCCGCTTCCACCCCCATTTCACGTAAGAACTTTTCGACTGGATCGAGCTCCGCGCCGTTTGGCTTATACGCGGGAGTCGCGTAGTGCATTGGAATGATCAACCGCGGCTCAAGTTGCGTGATGACCTCGGCGGCTTTTTCGGCGTTGAGCGAATAGCCACCGCCAACCGGCACGAGCAGCACATCTGCGCCATTCAGCGCCTCTTGTGCGCGGTCATCCAGCTTGCCGCCCAGATCACCGAGATGGCAGATATGGATGTCGTCTATCGTGATGAGGTAGGCGGTATTGCGTCCGTGGGTTTTGCCGCCGTCCTGGTCGTGCCAGGTCTGCACCCCGGTAATCAATATCTGTTGAATTTCGTATTCGCCCGGCCCGGTGACGACCTTTTTCACGTCGCCACCAACCGCTTTGATATAGCTATGCCCAGGGTGGTCGTGGCTGATGGTGATGATGTCGGCGGTGGGGCGACCGATAGAGTAGCCCGTTGAGGGAGCGGGCGGATCGGTGATGACGGTAGCGTCTTTTCCTCGAAGCCGGAAGCACGAATGCCCCAGCCAGGTCAATTCCATGGAAGCTAAACCTCACAAAAAAGCATTGGGCGGGGTGCGTCAGCGCATCCGCCGTGCCCCGCCCTGACTGTTAGCATACCACAATCCCGGTCACCTCACAAGGGCATAGCCAGGGTAGCAGTGTACCAATTCGACTGATCTTGGCTTCTTTGTGACGGCTGGCAATCCGGAAAACAAGTGCGATTGCGCCATCGGCACAGAGTTGCCCCTTTACCACGGGGTCAATCAAGTTCGCCCACCGCAAAGTTCGTGAAGACACACTCTGTAAACTCT
>DAHUXT010000095.1 GCA_027307065.1 Ktedonobacteria bacterium | reverse complement strand
GATCCCCTGGCCCCCTGCGCGCAGGTCTGTCCGGCGCAGGCGATTCTGGTCAGTCCCGATGGCGTGGTCCAATCGGCAGATGAGACGCGTTGCATCTACTGCGAAAACTGCGGGTACGCCTGTCCGTTCGGCGTGCCCAAATTTCAGCGACCTGGCCACTACATGCAGAAATGCAATCTCTGCTACGATCGTACCAGCCAGGGCAAGGGTCCCATGTGCGCGACGGTCTGTCCCACCCAGGCCATTTTCTACGGCACCTATGAAGAATGGGTCACGGCAGGGGCGCGGCCAACAGGGAGCCAGGCCGGTAAACGTCTTTTACTTTGGCCAGCAACGCGTGCGCACCCGCAACTATGTGGTGATGCGCGAGCAGGACGACGCGCTCGATTTGATGGCGCTGGCCGAGGAAGCGCAACTGGGCAACATCGGGGATGTGCCGATCTCGACCACCGCCAAGGAGTTTGCCCCCTGGGTAGACGCGGGCGAGGCCGATATTCCGCAGCGCAGCGCTCCGCCGCAGCCGTGGACACCTCGCACCCCACCACCGCCTCCCGCGAATCCGCCAGCGCCTGAGCCAGTGCCAGTACCCGCGACGCCTGAGCCTGTTCGCCGATAGCGAAAGAGCATCGCACGCACGATATCGCACGCATGATGAGGAGCAGCTATGAGCGAGAGACTTGATGTCCCAGAAGGCAACGAAGCCAACGATACGACGCCGGATAATGGTGCGGATGCGGTGAATGCCGCGGCGCGCGCGCCGCGAGATCGCGTCGGCCCGGCGATTGCGCCAGTTCATGCGCGGCCAGCAGTGGAGCGAAGAGTTCCCCTATCACTGGCGTGCGGATGATCTGGTGACACGGCGCGACACCCTGCGGTTTCTGGTGGCGGGCAGCGGCGCGCTCTTCGTGGCGACCTCCGCGCTGGCGGCGGTGGGCAGTCTTCGGTCGACCACGGGCGAGCATCTGGTGGCGGTAGCGCGCGAAGGGGAGATTGCCGAGAATGAGTGGCGTGTCTTCAACTTTCCCGATGAGTACGCGCAGGGCATTGTGGTCAATCTGCCCGGCAAGGGGCTGGTGGCCTACAGCGATGTCTGCACCCATCTCTCATGCGCGGTTCTCTACCAGCCGGGCGACCGCAAGTTTCACTGTCCCTGCCACGAAGGCTTCTTCGACGCGTATTCGGGCGATGTGCTGGCCGGGCCGCCGACACGGCCACTACCACTGATTGAGTTGCGCATCCAGAACGGCGTCGTCTATGCGGTACGGGAGGTGGAGCGATGACCGACGAACTGGACGGCTATGACGACTTCGGCGCTCCCGGCTGGGGGCATCCCGACGCGGGCGAGACGGAACATATCCGGCAGCGCCATCTCGCCAATCCCGGAGATGCGCCGGGATACATCACGCCGGGTGATCGTGCGAGCAGTCTGCGCGGGCCCGACTTCGCGGGCGCGCCAGGGTATGTGGCCATCGTACAGGGGCAGGTCTATCTGGTTGCCGCGCTGCTGATTGCCCAGCTCTTTCTCATCACCGTCGGTCTCTACGAATTGCTTTCCGGACGGACCGCTATTCTCTGGTGGATCGCTGGGGCAAGCCTGGTCGCGTTCCTGCTGACGCTGCTGATTACGCTCTGGCCACGCCGTCGGATTGCTGGCGGCTCCTAAGACACGAAACACGCGGATGCAAGGGGTGACAATTGAAAGATATCTTTCTTACGTTTTAGGTGGCTTTGTGGTATTTTATCGGTATGAAGCTGAGCGCGTATGCCAGGCAGGTGGGCGTCACCTACAAAACCGCCTATGCGTGGTGGAAAGCCGGGCAGTTGGATGCCTACCAACTGCCCACTGGTACCATCATCGTGCGCGCGCCGAAGGACGCTGCTACGGGGGTGGCACTCTATGTGCGTGTCTCCTCCGCTGACCAAAAAGACGAGGTGGTGCGGCAGGTGCAACGTCTACGGGACTACGCAGCGGCGCGCGGCTATCAGGTGGTCGCAGAGGTGATCGAGATCGCCTCCGGCCTGAATGAGGAGCGCCCTAAACTCAAGCAGTTGCTCACCGATGCGCGGGTAGGTGTCCTGGTGGTCGAGCATCAGGACCGCCTGACGCGGTTCGGCTATAGCTACATCGCCATGCTCTTAGAGCAGCAAGGTCGGCGCGTCGAAGCGGTCTTTCCGACCGATTCGGGAGATGATCTGGTGGACGACTTTGTGGCGGTGATCACCAGCATGGCAGCGCATATCTATGGGCGTCGGAATGCCAACCGCCGCGCGGCACAGATTCAGGCATGCGTCAAGCAGTGCATTGAGCAGGCGGAAGGCGTATGAGCACGATCCAGCGTGCTTACAAGGTCGAGTTGGACCTGAATAACAAGCAGATTACTGCCTGTAAGAAGCATGCGGGCGCGGCACGGTGGACATATAACTGGGGCTTGCAGCGGAAGCAGGACGCGTATCGCACGACTGGCAAGAGCCCCACTGCAATGGATCTCCACAAGGAACTGAACGCCCTCAAGCAGACCGAGGTGCCCTGGATGTACGACGTGTCCAAATGCGCGCCCCAGGAGGCGTTGCGCAACCTCGACCGCGCTTTTGACCGCTTCTTTGATCGCGTCAGGCGCAAGAAGGCAGGGACGTATCGGGGCAAACTCGGATATCCTCAGCGCAAGCGCCGGAAGAAGTGCCTCGGTGGCTTCCGATTGACGGGCAGAATCGTGGTGTTCCCCGATGCCATCCGGTTGCCGCGCCTGGGCCGACTGCGGCTGAAAGAGCATGGCTATCTTGACACCGCTGATGTCAATGATGTCAAGGTGCTTTCTGCCACCGTGCGCGAGCAGGCAGGACACTGGTACGTCTCGGTACAGGTGGAGCAAGAGCGCACAGTACCCAAGAACACCGGGCCGGTGGTGGGCGTGGATCTCGGCGTGAAGCGCCTGGCCACGATGTCAGACGGGACGATCGAAGAGAACCCCCGGTACCTGAAGCGTCGCCTGAAGAAAATCAAGCGGCTGCATAAAGCGGTCACGCGGAAGGTGAAGGGGAGTCAAAACCGGAAGAAGGCCGCGCGCCGCTTGGGTGCACAGTATCGCACCGTGGCCAATCAGCGGGCTAACACGTTACAGCAATTCACCAGCCGACTGACGAAAACCAAGTCCGTCGTGGTGATTGAGGACCTCAACGTGGCGGGCATGCTGAGGAACCACCATCTTGCGCAAGCCATCGGCGACGTGGGCTTCGGCGAGTTCCGCCGCCAACTAGAGTACAAAGCCCGGTGGTATGGCTGCCGGGTGATTGTGGCCGAACAGTGGTTCAAGTCCTCCAAGACGTGTTCGTGTTGTGGTTGGGTGGACGAGGACTTGACGCTAGCGGACCGTACCTTCATCTGTCGCAATCCAGAGCCGCCCGGTTGTGGGCTGGTCATGGACCGCGATCTGAACGCCGCAAAGAACTTAGAACAACTGGCCGCTAGTTCGGCGGACAGTCAAAACGCCTGTGGAGGGGGGAGCGCTGGCAGTGGTCGTTGGGCTGCTGTGAAACTGCCCTCGACGAAGCAGGAACCAAACACGTAGGATGCTTCGGCAGATAACGGTAAGTTTTGGAGGACGGGAGGCATCGGTGGACCAAAACTCGCAAAGTACGGAATCGCCGCCAGATCGTTATCGCATCGATAGCGAGCATCCTATCGGCGGCGAGATGTCTGATATTCTCGGCGGCCTGTTTCGCCGCTTTCAGCTCAAGTGGCTGCTGGCGCACTACTCGCGCGTGCCGGTGCTGGCGTTGTTCAGCTTCGTCAACGGGTGCCTGAGCATTGGGATCATGGCGCTGGTGGCAATCGTCACGCGCTCGCCATTCATCTTTCCATCGCTCGGCCCGACCGCGTTTCTCTTTTTCTACACCCCGACCGCTCCGACGGCATCACCACGCAACGCGCTGGTGGGTCACGCGATCGGCGTGCTCGCGGGCTATTTCAGCTTGCTGATTACCGGCCTGACGATGGCGGGGCCAGCGCTGGCAGTAGGGGTCACTGGGTCGCGGGTCATCGCCGCCGCGCTCTCACTGGGACTGACGGCGGGACTGATGGTGCTGCTGAAGTCGCCGCATCCGCCCGCGGGCGCGACCACGCTCATCGTCTCGCTGGGCATCCTGACGCAGCCCAGGCAGCTCATCATCCTGATGATTGCCGTGGCGCTGTTGACGTTGCAGGCAATCATTATCAATCGGCTCGCCGGTATCGATTACCCGCTGTGGAATCCGCGCCGCGACCCATCGGGGAATCCGGTGCGAACGCGCTAACGGTATCCTTTCATCGTGGTTATGGAGATTTTTTATGCAGGGGATGGAAAAGCCCGCCGTCACGGAGCAGGCTGCGGGAGGCTCGATGACACATCGCCAACGACAACAGCGGCGTCAGGAGCCGTTTTCGCGGGTCGCGCCGATACTGGGAGCGGCACTGCTGATCGGCGCGGGCGGCGGATTTGTGCTGGCGACGGTGCTGACGGTGACACGGGCGCTGCGTATCCCCGGCGGCGTTTGGTGGGCCGCGCTGGCTCAGGCGCACGGACACCTGCAGCTCTATGGCTGGGCGGGCCTCTTTGTGCTGGGCGTCGCCCTCCACTTTCTGCCGCGACTGCGCGGCGCGGGACTCGCCTTCGCGTCGACGATTCCCTGGCTGCTCGCGACACTGGCGACGGGCGTCGTGCTGCGCGGCATCAGCCAGCCATTGCTCGCGGCGAGTGGCCAGGCGGTCTGGCGAGTGGCGCTGGTTGGCAGCGGTCTGCTCGAAATGGCGGCGTACGGCGGACTGCTCGGCATTGTCATCACGACAGCCATTCAGGGGCCAGCGTTCAGCACGCGTCCGGCGTTGCTGAAGGTGGTTCCGTTCCTTGCTGGCGTCTTTGCCAGCCTGGGCCTCGCCGCGGTCATCAACCTCATCAATGTGCTCCATGCGAGCGGCGGTCAGCCTGCGGGGCTCGTGCCAGCGACCGACGATGCGCTGAACGTTTCGCTTGGCCTGCTGGGATTCCTCGTGCCGATGGCGCTGGCGATGTCGGCCCAAACGCTGCCGATGTATGCCGGGCTGGAGCCGTTCCCTCGAACGCTGTTTTGGCCGCTGGCAATCGCGTATTTCGGCGGTCTGGCGCTGGCACTGGTAGGCATCGCTGGTGGCATGGGCTGGCTGGCGGGGCTGGGCACAACGCTGGTTGGCGTGGTGCTGCTCGTCTTTGTCGGTCTCTTTATGCGGCTGATGCGCACACGCGGCAAATTGCCACGGCGAGTCTCGCAACTCGCGCCACAACCTGATGCGGCGGTGCGCCACTATCGCGTGCAGGTCTCCGGCGAACGGACGAACTTTGGTCCGTTTGTCGCATTGGTGGCGAGCGCCTATACCTGGGCCATCCTGGGCGGTGTGTTGCTGGTGATCGACGGCGTGGCGCGGCTCTTGGGCGTGGATGCCCCGTTCTCCCCCGATGCCGCCCGTCACAGTCTCGCGCTGGGGTTCATCGCGCTGCTCATCTGTGGCATCGCGCCGCGCATGGTTCCTGGCTTTTCGGGCGGGCATATCCGCTCGGCAAAGCTGGTAACGGCGACCCTCTGGCTCGGCAACGGCGCCGCGATTCTGCGGGTGGGCGCGTTGCTGGTTGCGCCGCTGCTGAATGGCCTCGGCTCCGCTGGCGCTTTCCTGGACGCAGTGCTGTTTGGGCTGTCGGGTCCGCTGGGGCTGGCGCTGGCGATATGCCTGGCGGTGAACCTCTGGCCCGCGCTCTTCCCCGCGAAAGTTGGTGCTCCCGCATAATACCGAATTTTCCCGCTCGCCACATGACCACCGCGCCAGAGCATCAATGCCCCGGCGAATCGGGATCGCGACAACATCCTGGACGGATTCCGCCTCACCACGGAGCAGAAGCGCCTTACAGCAGCGTGAACGACGCCAGCACCATCAGCAGCACCGTCACCAGCAGGCAGAGCAGTGGCGCGCCGACAATCAGCGCCAGCTTGAATCCCCGGCTTAGCTTTGAGCCGCCCGCGAAGTAGTAGATGATCGGGCCGAGAATCGGCAACGCCAGCACCAGCATGCCCCAGCCGAGACGCTTCCCGCCGCTCAGGTCGTCGCGCTGGGCCAGTTCGACAAAGGCGACGGCAAGCCAGGCGGCATAGAGCGCGAAGAGCAGCAGGTTACCATAGAGCGAGAGCAGAATCTGCACGACCGAGTAGCCGGTGAAGCCTAGTGGCTGCAACATGGCGGAACCTCCTGAAATGCCTGATGTGTAGGCCAAGACGGCGGGTGGCGTCCCTTCATCGGATGTGGTGCCAGCAGGGAAAGCGTCGGTCAAGATCGGCCCCGGCGGCGCGCTGGCATCAGGCATGTTCGGCTGCGCGGGCGGCGTGGGCGCCAGGCGATAGTCCGGCGGGTGATAGCTGGGGCCGGGACCGTTGAGGCCAGCGTTGACGTACTTCGCCACCAGCCGCAGTGTGATGCTGAAGTCGCCGCCACCGTTGAGCGGCAGCGGTGTGCCACAGGCGTGCGATAGCTCCAGCAGTGGCGGCAGCGTCGTCTCCGCCTTGTTGTTGGCGAAGCAGTCGTTCGTGCCGGAGGGCGATCCCAGCGCCAGATCAGCCAATCCAGACCCTTTGACCGTGTTGTCCTTGACGACATTGCCGGACGCCAGCCAGAGGTTCTGGTCGATGTTGCCCAGCACCAGAATGCCGTACTCCGGATTGTTGACGACGCGATTGTTGGCAACGTAGTTCAGGTTGCCGCCGCCGACGAGAATGCCATCGCCCAGCGGGATGTGCGCCCAGATCGTATAGGGCGCCTGCGCGTTGCCGTTATCATGCACATAGTTGTTGATGATCGTTGTGCCGCGCTCCGGAGGGCTTTTCTCGGTGTCGAGCGTGTTCGGCACGATGCCCGCGCTATTGCGCATCCACTCGGAGTTCTCGATGATCAGATTGCCGCCCGCGTTTGTGCCAGAGTAGCCGAGGCCGTTCCACGCTGAGGTCACCTGGTTGATAATGGCGTCGCAGGGATAGCACTGGCCGATATAGAAGCCGGAGTCGGGGCTTCCAGAGGCATACGAGCGGTCGAATTCGCCGTGCGTCGAGCCGAAGGCGTAGATGCCGTAGTCGCCGTTGTCATACGCCGTAAGATAGCTGCCGCGATAGCCGTTCTGGTCCGTCCAGAAGAAGCCATTGCCGGCGTAATGGTGGGCAGTCATGTTCTCGATGATGACGTTGTCGGCCTGCACCGTGAAACCGTTGGCGAGCTTCAACTGGCCGTCGAGGATCGTTTGATTGCGGTCCTCGCCGCGAATCGTCAGATCGGCGGTGCAGACCTTCACGGCTTCGTGGTAGACACCCGGCGCGACGAGGAGCAGGTCGTTGGGCTGCGCGGCGTTGACTGCCGCCTGGATGGTCGGGTAGTCAGCGGGCACGTGAATCACATGGGCAAACTTCTGGGGCGGCATGGCCTGTGTGCTGCGCAGTTGTGAGCCTGCCGGACACAGCGTATTGGCCGCCGGGCGTGCGCTGTGCGCGTCGGCGATAGGCGTCTGCCCGGAGATGGCAACCACGAGCAACAGGAGCGGCGTGGCGACGAGCATGACCATGAGGGGCGCCACGCGACGGCATCGGGACGACGAGTGGGGTACGGGGGAAGTATTCTGCATACGGGCTTCCTCGGTGGGCGATTGAGCAAGCGCACGACCTACAACCACAACGCGCAGGCACGGCTACGAGACGGTGATGGTCACTTCCATGCCGGGATGAATCACGCAGATGACGTTGTAGGTTCCGGCAGTCGGAAAGATGATGTCGCGGGTATCGCCGGTATTGAACGTGATGCCGTCGGCGGTATTCAACGCGGCGGGCGCGCCGGATTGTGCGGTGCATGTCAGCCCCTGGCCGACGCAAATTACATGCGTGCCGCCGGTCGCCGGATCGACAAAGTGGATGGCCTCTCCCGCTTTGATGGAGACGCTGCTCTGCTGGAAAGCGGCGACGCCCATATCTACCTCGTTGGAAGCACGCGAGCCGCCACAGCCCGCCAGCGTGAGCGCCAACAGCGCCAGCAGTGGTAGCAGCGTGAGCAACGCCAGGCAGCGGGGAAAGTCGTCTGTACCGCGAAGATTCCTGTGTGTGCCCATGCCCATGCCCATACCCTTCCGCGCTCACTCGTTCCACTCTTCAGGCCAGTTTGGTTGCGACGAGTATAGCCGAGGTTGTGTATACTGTCCAGCCATTGCGGGCGTCTCCCCACAGCCGGGCGACTCAACCAGCCGGGATAGCATAAAGTCCTGGCCCACTTGGCTAACCGCGTTGACAGCCAATCAGTAAAGCTCTACCATCACCTAATCGGCTGCTCAGTAGAGCGAGCAGCGATGAGAGACGGGGTGAGGACGACGTGGCAGAATCCAGCGTGGCGTACCAGATCACGGTTGATGGAACGACGCTCGCGGTTGAGGGCATCCGCGGCTCTTTTCAGTCGAAGCGCGCGGGACTGGACGCCCATCTGGCGACGCGGCTGGCCACGTTTCTCGACGATGCCCACGACTCGATCGACTGCGCTATTTATGACCTGCGCCATCCGCTCATCCTCGATGCGCTGGCGCGCGCGGTTGCCCGCAAGGTGCGGGTGCGTATCGCCTTTGACGCGGGCAAAGAGCATGTCGGCGGCCTGAGCGCCGATCCCAAGCCCGACGGCACCGAAGTCGCCCTCGCTCACGCCGGGCTGTTGCCCTACGCGACGCCGGTGCATGAACATGGCCGCCACCTGATGCACGATAAGTTCGTGCTGCGCGACGGGCGTGATGTGTGGGTTGGCTCGGCCAACTTCACCACGGGCGGCCTGGAGCTACAGGACAACACCTGCCTGACGATTTCCTCGCGTGAGTTGGTGGCGCGTTTTGCGGAGACCTTCGCGCAACTGACGCGGCCACACCACCGTCACACGCGCTCCACCGCCTCGCTCGCGACCGTCGAGGGGTCGAGCGTGGTCGTCGGCTCAACCAGTGTCTTGCCACTCTTCGAGCCGGAGGCAGCAGAAGCTATCGAGCAGGAGCTGGCCAGCGCCATTCGCGGCGCGCGCAAGATTCGTCTGATGGCCTTCTTGCTGAGCGATCCGGGCATCCTGCAGTCGCTGGCGCCATTCGCCCAGCAGCCAGACTTCGACATTCGCGGCGTCTATGACCCGCACGGCATGGAAGATGTGTTGCGTTACACGCGCCAGGATCAGGCGCTCTTCTGGTTCATGCGCGACCCGCGATTCGTCGCCGCGCCCTCGCACGCGTTTTCGCCAGCGCGCGAACAGGATTTCATGCACAACAAGACGCTCGTGCTCGACGATCAGCTTGTCTTCACCGGGAGCTACAACTTCTCCGAAAACGCCGAGGCCAACGACGAGACGCTCTTGAAGATCGCGTCTGAACCCATCGCGGCAGCCTATTCGCACTATTGTGATGTGCTGTTCGCGGCGTATGGCGGAGCCATCGCGTTGCCCCAGCGCGGGAAGGCGCCATCGGATGCCCCACGCCGTCGCATTATCACCGCGCCTCCCATAAGCACGGTGACACCCGGGCTGATTCCCGTCGTGCGCCCGGCGGCACAGCCAGCGACGCAGCCGCCCGTACGGTCCGCCGCTCGTTCCACGCCAGCTCACGCCGAGATGGCCGGCAGCTATTCTACACGCACGCTCGACATCCTCGTCTTTGTGGTCTTCGCCCTGATCGTGGCGGTACTCGTGGCGCTCATGGTGTTTCTGCTGATTTCAGGCATCGTGCGCGTGTAGGGATGCTGGTGCGGGACATCGCGAAAACGCTGCGGCGAATGGGCAATTGCGACGTGGTGAGGGCAGTCAGGCCGAATTTCATGCAGGCTTTGGAGGATGCCACATTCTCAACCTAGCCCGCGCAGGCGGGCTTTGTGGCCCGCAGGCCATCCAGGCGCGGATTCATCCGCCCGCGAAGCCTCGCGCTACTGAGCCGCCGCGACGGCCAACATGCGCTGCTTGATATAGCTGCCATAGGGAACGCTGGGGTTGCCAGACCAGTCCGCGAGCAGGCTCGGACCAGAGCATGCGCCTTGCTGCCAGGTCCAGGCGAGCCACGAGATATGGTGCTGCGCGAAGTAGCTGATGGCCTCGCTGATGTAGTGGGTGCCACAATTATATGACCCAAATTCGCTCGAGATCACCGCGTAGTTTGCGGCGGTTTGGCCGAACGCCCGGTACCAGTCGTAGGGCTGCTTGTTGCCGTAATCAAACGGGTGCGTATCGTAGACGATATTGCCCCCAGGCAGCGCGAATCCACTGTGGATTCCGGCGAGATCGTAGCCCCAATTGGTGCCGCCCGCAACGATGACATTATCCGGCGCGCTCGCGCGGATGTGTTTGACGAGCGCGCGCATGCCTATCGCTTGATAGGTGCCGTTTTCCTTCGTGAGCGAGGGACCACCAATAACGTAGCATCCTTCGGTGATCGTGCCCCCGTTAAGCCACGTGGACCACGCGATGTCATAGGGCTCGCCGTAGAGGTCGAAGAGGACGCCGGTATCATTGCGATACAGCCTGGCGATATCCTGCCACATGGCCAAGTCTTTGCCTGTATCAGGCATCGGACATTGCACACCACCACTTTTCCGGTCCTGGGGCAGATCGAAGGGCGCGCTCCATTGGAGGTCCAGGATGACGAACAAGTGCGCGGCGCGAGCATTGGCGACGACGTGTTGGACGGTCGCGTGATAGGTCGGGCAAGAGCCACCCGCGTTTGCCCAGAACTCTGACGATGTTGGCAGGCGCACCGCATTTGCGCCCCATTGGCGCATCGCTTGAAAGTCCGCGAGCGTCAGGTGTTCATCGCCCGTGCAGGAGTACTCGAGGGATGTACGATTGAAGCCGATAAGCGTGATGGCGCGCCCCTGATGATAGAGTTGTGTCCCCTGAACGCTGACGCCGATTGGATCAGGGACGGATGTGGGCGTGCCAGCCTTCACGGTAGGGTTGCCCTGGGATGGCGTCTGGACGACAGCGGCGTTTGGCGTATCGCACGACGCAAGGACTGTCAGCGCGAGGATAACTCCAAGGATAGCGCACAGCCGCGCCCGTATTCGTCTCATACTTCGCTCCGCTCAACGAGCTACTCGCCAACGCATCATAGTTGCCCTGCCCCGCACTGCCCTGCACTGCGACAGGCGAACCGCGAAGGGTGCGTCGCCTCGATCATGCTCTTCAATCGTGCCTGCATCTTGCCGCGTTACGCACCGGGCCGTTTCTCCCAGGCTGCTACATACAGTGCAACATAACTATCGCTTTCTGCAATGCTGCCTCCGATTTTGTTCGATGTGCGCTCACAGCTCATCGCAGAGGTGGCCGCGCAAGCTCATCGGTAGAAGTGCTTAGGTAGGATTAATGGGCTAGTTACTCAGGAATGTAACCAGTAGGTTATACGTCTCGTTTTTACGTGCAGGATGCGCTACATGTGGGTTCGGTACAACGCGGTACACCCTACTATCCCCACGCGGGATGCCGCAAGATGCGAAAATATTGTGACCGTGAGTTGGCACAGCTCTTGCGTTTCGTCTAGGTCTGTCCCAACAGGATTCTTCAGCAAACGCAAAACGACCACAGATGCTCTTTGCGTGCTTCAACAACCAGGCTTAGTTAATACTCCACGTGCATGGGTGGTGGTGGTGGTGTCAAAGGAGGCCCATACGTGTGGCCAGTTACGAACGTATTTGCCAGGGGCGCGGCATGGCGCAGAGTTCTCTCGCCCATGCGCGTCACACTGCGGGCAGCGTCACCCGTTACGGAGCATGGAACGCTCGCGGCGGTGACCGTTGATCTTCCTCGCGTCGCGGGCGATGAGCGGGAAGAGCAAGCTGTTCCGCGCATCCAGCGCGTGTGGCGGTTTATCGCCAGGCGCTGGAAAGCGGAGGCGTGGGTGGCGCTGCTGGCGTCGGTGGCCAGTGTTGCCAGTTATGTCTACTATACCCAGATGGGGCTGACGCTGGCGTAGGTTGACTCGATCAGCCACATGATGATTGCCCGCCGCGTGTTTGAAAGCAGATCGCCTGGACTGGCGCAGCTCGGCACGGTCTGGCTGCCACTCAACCATATTCTGATGCTGCCGCTGATATGGAATGACACGCTATATCGTGACGGCCTCGCGGGTGCGTTTCCCTCGATGGTGGCCTATGTCGTCAGCGCGGTCTACATGTATCGGCTGGCCGCGCTAGTCTTCTCCTCGCGCGCGTCGGGCTGGGTGGCGGCGCTGGCGCTGCTGCCCGCGCTGGCCCTGGCGAAGAAGTCCGACCGCCAGCAGCCGATGAACGTCGAGCACGCGGACTCGTTCGACGGCACGTATGCCCCCAACAGCACGGTCAAGCTGCATGGCCACGTGGTGATCACCCAGGG
>DAHUXT010000094.1 GCA_027307065.1 Ktedonobacteria bacterium | reverse complement strand
CGGCTGGCGAACGATGTGCAGGATAGCGGCGATGTGCGCCAGCGGGTACCTGTGCCGCTCGCGCGCGACGAGATTCGCGATCTGGCCGAGACGTTGAATGCGATGCTGGCACGGCTGGATACCGCGTTCACCGTGCAGCGCCGGTTCGTGGCCGACGCCTCGCATGATCTGCGCACCCCCGTCGCGGCGATGCTGAGCCTGGCGGAGAACGCGCGCGACGGCATCGGATCGCAGACACCCGCGCAATCGCTTGCCGCCATCGCCGAACAGGCTCAGCGCCTGCGCCAGCTCATCAACAACCTGCTGCACCTCTCGCGCGCCGATGAGGGACACCTGACGCTAGAGCGCGAGCCGATTCGACTTGATCTGCTGGTGCGCGATATCGCCATCAGCCTGTTGCCGCTGGCACAGGAACGACAGGTGACGCTTCAACCGGGCCGTCTCGACGCGGTGACCATCGAGGGCGACGTCTCGCAGTTGCTGCTCGTCGTAATGAATCTGGTAGACAATGCCCTGACGTATACGCCAGCGGACAGCACGATCACGCTCAGCGTGCAACACACAGGAAATCAGGCGTGTGTGACCGTGCAAGACACTGGCATTGGCATCGCCCCCGATGATCTGCCGCATATCTTCGAGCGCTTCTATCGCGCCGATGTAGCACGCCAGCGGGCAACTGGCGGCAGTGGCCTGGGGCTGGCAATTGTCCAGACGCTGGTAGACGCCCATCACGGAACGATCGACGTCAGCAGCACTCCTGGCAAGGGGACGACGTTTGTCGTAACGCTTCCGGCACCGCAACACGCGCAATCCATCGTTGGGAGCGCGCGCTGATGACCCATTAGTCGTGTTTTGCCCATGCTTTCATATTCCATTCAGGTTGGATGAGTATCGTGAGCGTGGAGTTGATGTGAGGCAGCGTCAGATGACGCGCCCGCTATTCATGAAAGGAAGATTCCCCGCATGAAACCATCCGTCGCCTATACCATTGGCGCAATCGTGTTTGTCGTGTGTGTCGCCATCGGCGTGTATTACCTTATTCCCGGTATTCATCACGTTTTCGCCGATCCGCCGACGGCTACTCACATCAAGCACGCTGTGGTATTCTTTGCGCTGGGCGTCGTCGCCCTGATCGGCGCGCGGTTTGCCGCCAACGCGAGGTCAGCCAACTAACGCGCAACATTGGCATTGCCTCCAGGTGACGCGAGGTGATGCCAGCACCCTATCTCGTGTCCCGTCTCGCTGAAGAAGGATAGCCCTGATGGATCCGGTTCGTGTCATATTGCTGGCCCTGTTGCAGGGCATCGCTGAACTCTTCCCGGTAAGCAGCCTGGGGCACACCGTTATCATTCCGGGGTTGCTTGGCTGGGGCGACCTGCTGCGCAGCGACACGTTTCTGCCGCTGGTGGTGACACTGCACCTGGGGACGGCGCTGGCGCTGTTGACCTTCTTCTGGCGCGACTGGGTGAACTTGCTGCGCGGCGGTGTCAAGGTGCTGATCGCGGGCAGGTTCTCACGGGATGTCGATCCGCAGGGCTATGGGCGCCAGCTTGCGCTCGTCGTGGTAGGTACGCTGCCCGCTGGCCTGATCGGGGTGCTGTTGCAGAAGAAGCTCGAATCGCTTTTTGGTGCGCCGGTGCTGGCGGCGGCCTTTCTCTGCATGAACGGCGCGGTGCTGCTGGCCGCCGAACGCCTGACACGGCGCCAACGCTACGCGTCTGGACAGGCGTTCGCGCAGGATGCCAAACGTGCCGGGGTCACGCTGGGCGCGACCGCGTTGCAAGGTGGCGGGCGCGACATGCCATACGGGCAGGATTCCCACGCGGACCGTTCGCTTGACGAGATGTCATTTGTGCAGGCTGCGCTCATCGGGGCGGCGCAAGCGCTTGCGCTGCTGCCGGGCATTTCACGCTCGGGAGTAACCATGGTTGCCGGGCTATCTATCGGCCTGAGCCACGAATCCGCCGCGCGATTCTCGTTTCTGCTCGCGACGCCGATCATCCTGGCGGCTGGGCTGCTGGAGATTCCGAAGCTGTTCTCGTCGGGCACACAGACGCTTGTGCTGGCAGGCGCGGGTGGTGTGATCGCGGGCGTCGCGGCCTATCTTTCGGTGCGCTTCTTGATGCGCTACTTCGAGACCAAGAGCCTCGACCCGTTCGCCTACTATTGCGTGGTGGCGGGCCTGCTTGCATTCCTATACTTCGCGGGCAAAACATTCCACCTGATCCCCTGACCGCAAGGGCACATCACACCAGCGCCAGAATCAGCGCGTGCTCGGCAGCGGCGTAGAGCATCGTGCGGTCGTGCTGCGCCTGGAGCCCCCAGAGCAGCCCGGCGATGGTGGTGACAACGATGATGCCGGTGGCAGGCAACATTGGAACGGCAGTAAAAGCTCGCAGATGCCATAGCCCGAAGAGCGCGCCCTGGGCCGCCAGCGCCATTCGTTTGCGCCCACGACAGACAGTGGCGAGCGCCACGAGCAGCCCCCCGCGAAAATACAGTTCCTGCGCGAGCGCGCTCAACGGCGCGTAGACCAGATCGTCGAGCGGGCGCCACGGCTGGAGTCGGCCCACGAGCAGCGCCGCTGGCAACACTACTAGCATCGGGAGTAGCAGCAGCGCGCCCTGGCGAGAGAGCGCCCCGACCCGCACGTAGCATGCGCCGAGCGACATGCCCGAGAGGCGCAGAAGGAACAATCCGAGCGCGGCCAGCGCCATCGCCAACAGATAGGTGATCTGAGGACCAGGGAAGATCGTATTGAGCGCGACGTAGGGCAGCCACAGCGCAATCACCGCCCACGCCGCCAGCAGCCGTGGAAGCCGCACTGGCTTACCCATCCACCCATTCAGTGACACGCTCGGTGATGCGCGCCAGCGAGTCCTCATACTGTTCGCAGCGTGGCAGCGTCCCCAGAATGGTTGGGCCGTAGCCGCGTGTTTGTATTCGGCGGTCGAAGAGGACGACCGTGTTGCGCTGCGAATGGCTCCACGCGAGGCCGTTGAGCGCCTGGCGCAGTCGGAACGCACCTTGTGGCACGACAAAGCCACTTTGTGGATCGGACCAGCGGTCGGCGCGCGCCGCCACAGGGGGATCGCTCAGGACGGGGAACGGCATCCGCGAGACGACGACACACGCAGGCGGATTCACCGTCCGGTCGGCACCGTCCCAGAACGATCCGGCTCCCAATAGCACCACACGCTTTTCCGTCTCAAACGTCCGCCAGAGTTGGCGAGCCGAGCCGTCCTGTCCCTGCGCCAGCACCAGAATATTTCGCTGTTCCAGTTCGCGGCGAATACCCATCCATGCGCTACGCAGCGCCGCGTGCGACGAGAATATCGCCACCACGCGGCCATCCAATGCGGAGGCCAACCCGATCAGCGCCGCATTCAATCGCTGCTGGTAGTGCTGGGCATTCGGCTCTGGCACGTCGGTCGGCAGGCACAAGAGCGTCTGGGCGCTGCGATCGCCAGAGAGGCTGCGATAGCGCGCGTTATCTGGTAGCCCCAGGCTTGTGCGTAGCGTCTCGAAGTCCCCCGCCACGGCAAGTGGCGATCCGGCGAGCATCAGCGACCGTCCCGGCGCGCTCAGCGGCTGAAGCAACATGCCCATGTCGGTCGGCACGCCGTGAAGCTCAGGCAACGGCTCAGTGTCCTCAGTGGGCACGGGCGCGGTCGGCGGCGAATGCTCGGCTGACGTCTCGGCAACGGGCGATACGTGCGCGCCGCTGCTCTCTGGTGACTTGCGCCCTGAATTGCGTCCGTGCCCGCGGTTGCCACCACGCCCAGCGCCGTCCGCGCGATCACCATTCTGCGGATACGGCAGCCGCAGCCAGACCACCATCGGCTCGCGCGCGTTCTCGTCCAGCAGCAGCCGCGCCCCTTCTTCGCGTCTCCGTGTGAGTCGCCATGCGACCGCAGTCAACTCCTGCGCCAGACCCTCAGCAGCGAGCTTTGTCTTGCCGCCAGCGAGTGATTTCGCCGTCTCGCGCGCCAGTTTCGCCACCGCAGCCAGCCGCTCATCGGCTGCACGCCAGGCGGATACGACCTCATCCCAGCGTTCATGTTGGCGCGCGCGCCCATCCAGCCGGAGCACACGCTGCTCCTGCGGCTCCCCGTATCCCTGATCGCTGCCACCTTGCGCATGCACCTCGCGCATCAGCGTTCGCAGCAAGGTGAAAAGCTGATCACAGGCGCGGCGGGCCTGCGCCACCTGGTCAGTCCAGTTGCGCAGCGTCGCGTGCTCGATCAGACCCGATGCCTGGCGCAGCAGCCCATCGGCTGGCTTGCCCTCAGACCCCTGCGCCAATTCGTCCAGTAGATGGTGCATCACGCGCGCATCCAGCACGACCTCACGCGCCTTCTGGGCGTTCTCCTCGAAGGAGTGGGCGTCTAGCACGAGCACGCGGGCAAATCCCGACAGGACCGCATCCTCGCCGGTGTGATAGGCCGCCGCCAGCGCCACGTGGGTCGTCACGACAATACGCGCCTGCTCGGCAGACTGGACGGCGCGGGTGAAGTAGCAGTAGCCATCGCGCTGATAGCTGCAGTTGGCCATCGCATCGGCATGTTCCGCGCCGCCCCGCACGCGGTCCCAGGCGCCATTTTCTGGACCCGAAAGCGCTACGTCGACGCGCGCGCCAGTCTTCGTCGTCTGCAGCCAGACTGCCAGCTTCGCCATTCCGCGTGTGAGCTCACGTGGGAAAGTGGCGCCAGCGGGAATCCGCGCCTGCCCAAACCAGCGATGGAGGCAGACATACGCCTCGCGCTCCATCAGCTCTGCCACCGGCAGCGATATACCCATTCGCCGCAGTGCCGCCGGAATGGCCGTGCGCGCCAACCGTGGCAGATGCTCCTCGGCCGCGACGGCAATCAGGAGCCGCTCGTCCGCGTGCTCCCCCAGCCAGCGCACCAGAGCATCGAGCGTTGCGCCAAGTTCAGCCGGTGATGCCTCCGCTAGCAAGACACCGCCTTCATCGAACGTGGCAAGCATCTCCTGCGCGAGCGACTCCACGCCAGCCGTCACCGTCATCGGCTCTGGGGGCTGATCGGCATCTGGCGCGGCTTCAGCGGACGTTGCCGGGGCATCCTGGGCAACCGCCAACGCAAAGACATCTGTATTCACGCCCAGTTGCAGGGCGAACTGATCGCCAAGCGAGGCAGTAAGGGCGCGGCCGAATGCGTTCGACGACGAATCACGGTGCTGGTTGCCGCCGCGCAAGAAATAGCGCGGCGTCCATTCGGGGGCGACCGGCAACTCGCGCAACGTTCGCAGCAGCGACGAATCGAGTGTGTCGAGCCGCTGCAACAGGTGGAGGAAGAGTTCGCGGGTCAACTGCGCGTCGGCCAACGCGCGGTGATGTACATCAGCGGGAATTTCCAGTGCTTCACCCAAGGCGCCGAGCGTATAGCTGGGCTGTTCTGGCAGCAGCAGCGACGCCAACTCCCAGGTATCAATCAGCGGATTACGGCGGGCCAGCCCCACTTTCTGCAGAAACGCCACGTCGAAGCCGACATTATGCCCGACCAGTGGCGCATCTCCCAGGAAGGCGCGCAATTGGGCGTGCAGCGACGAGAGCGCGGGCGCCGAGCGAAGCTGGTCTGGCCGAATGCCCGTCAGTCGCTGGATGCGATACGGCAGCGGCATGTTGATCGAGACCAGCGACGAAAACGTGTCGAGCGTCTCGCTCCCGGCGAATTTGACCGCGCCGATCTCGATAATCACATCTTGTTCGTGATACAGCCCGGTCGTTTCCAGGTCAATCGCGACGCGCACTGGCTGAGAGCGCACCGTTCTCTCCGTTCCAATCGCAGGCAATCTGCTTCCAGCGGCCGCTGTTCGAGTCCGGCGACATTGCCCTCTATGATACTAGTTCGATTCGTTCGCCAAACGTTGCAGCATCTCACGCGCCGCCGCGGCGGCCCGCGCCCGATGGCTGATGCGATGCTTCTCGTCGGCAGTCATCTGGCCGACGGTACGATGCTGTTCAGGCACGTAGAAGATAGGATCGTAGCCGAAACCACCGCTACCGGCGGGCGCAAAGGCTATCTGTCCCTCTAGCGTGCCCTCCACCACACCCGCAAGACCATCTGGCGCGGGCCTGGCAACCGCAATCGCAGCACGGTAGCGCGCGGTTCGCCGCTCGGCGGGCACATCGGCCAATCGCGCCAGGATGATCTGGAATCGTTCTTCGTACGAGACGTCCGCTCCCGCCCAACGCGCGGAATAGATGCCTGGCTCGCCACCCAGCGCGTCAATCTCCAGGCCGGAGTCATCGGCCAGCGCGAGCATTCCCGCGGCATCGGCCCATGCCATCGCCTTCAGCGCCGCGTTCTCGGCGAAGGTCGTTCCTGTTTCCTCCACCGCTAACGACAGCGCGAGATCGTCTGGATTCACTAACTCATAGGGCAGGCCCGCCAGAATCTCGCGAAACTCCCGGATCTTGTGCGGATTCGTCGTTGCGATCAACAGGCGGCGAAACCCACTCGGATTCGCAGCGTTGGCGGGCATGGACACAGATGCGGGCGACCTTCCCAAGAGAGATCAGCTATGAACGGCCTCGCCAGCGCAAAATACCAGCCAGCGAAACGAGCAATGATTGCAGGCACATGATAGCACGCGCGCGCCGCCAGCGTCGAGGCGAACGAAGAGAACGCTTTGGAGCTCATGGCGGCATATTTTAGCACTCCATTGACGATATTTTCATGATATGGTATTCTATTTTTAGAGTTCTAAAACCTTGTGGAGGGTGCGACCATGACCGGAGAGACGACAGCGGAAGACGTCCGTAGGCTGCCGACCCGCGCCGTGGATTGTCTCAAATATATCTACAAGTTGCGGGAGCGCGGCGAACGAGTGACCACCTCCGCCATGCGCGAGCGATTGCAGGCGCAAGAGCCGGATGGCCAGTTGAGCGATGCCACCGTGACACAGCTCTTCAAGTGGCTCGCGGAGCAGGGCTACGCCGACCATACACCCTATCGTGGCGTCGAGTTGACGCCCAAGGGAGCCGCCGCCGCCGCCGAGCTGGTGCGCCATCACCGGCTGCTGGAACTGTATCTTGTGCGCCACCTGGGCGACAGCTGGGATGAGGTGGATGCCGAAGCCGAGCGGCTGGAGCACGCGATTTCCGAAAACTTCGAGGATCGGCTCGACGCCCTGTTGGGCCATCCAACCGAGGACCCGCACGGCGATCCAATTCCCAGCAAAACCGGCGAAGTCTTGCTGACGCACACGCAGCGGCTCTCGGATCTTGAGCCGGGTGACGAAGCCATCGTGCGCCGTGTCAGCGACGACAACGCCGAAATGTTGCGCTACCTCGCCTCCTTACAACTGGTGCCAGGTGCGCGTGTCACGCTGCTGGAGCGCGCGCCCTTCGGGGGGCCACTGCGGCTGCGTATCGAGAACGCCGATTCGGCGGACGAGCATGCCGTTGGCAGCGAACTCGCCAATGTGGTGCAGGTGGTGGTGGCAACCAGGTGAGGCAACCTGGTAAACAGGTCTAGGGCAGGGGTAGTTCATGGAATTCGTACGTCGTCCGAGGAGGGAGCAGATCCGCTCCGCGTTCAATCTGCGCCAGCTAGTTGGCGCCAGCAGCGCGCGCACCGTCGCCGCGGCGGAGCAGTCACTCGCGTCTACTCGGCGCTATAATCTGCGCGGCATTCTGCCATTTCTTGGGCCGGCTTTCATCGCCGCCATCGCCTATATCGATCCCGGCAACTTCGCCACCAACATCCAGGCGGGCGCGCAATACGGCTACCTGCTGCTCTGGGTCATCCTCGCCAGCAACATCATGGCGATTCTGCTGCAGACGCTCTCTGCCAAGCTAGGCATCGCCACTGGCAAGAATCTGCCCGAACTCTGTCGCGAATATCTGCCGCGTCCAGTGAGCTTCGGCCTCTGGGTCGTCGCCGAGATCGGCGCGATGGCTACCGACCTCGCGGAGTTCCTGGGTGCGTCTATCGGCTTCAATCTCCTCTTCCATATTCCACTGCTGCTGGCGGGCATATTGACGGGCATCGCGACCTTCGCGATACTGGGACTCCAGCGGCTGGGATTCCGTCCCCTGGAGGCGGTGATCGGCACGCTTTTAGGCGTCATCGCCGTTAGCTACCTGATCGAGACACTACTGGCGCATCCGGATGGCGGGCAGATCGCCTACCATTCGCTGGTGCCGCAGTTTGCCGGGCCAGGCAGCGTGTTGCTCGCGGTGGGCATTCTCGGCGCCACGGTGATGCCCCACGTCGTCTATCTGCATTCCGCGCTCACCCAGAACCGTATTCAATCGCGAAACGACCAGGACAAGAAGCGCATACTCTTCTTCGAGCGTATCGACATCGTCATCGCACTAGGGCTTGCGGGACTCGTCAACGGCGCGATGCTCTTCATGGCAGCGTCGGTCTTCTTTGCCAGCGGACACAGCGAAATTGGCACGCTGGAGAACGCGTTTCATACGCTGCGGCCGCTGCTGGGCAACGCATCGTCCGTGATCTTTGGCGTGGCGCTGCTGACCTCAGGCCTCTCGTCGTCGACGGTCGGCACGCTGGCAGGCCAGGTGATCATGGAGGGCTTCCTCGGCTGGAAGATACCCACCTGGTTGCGCCGTGGACTGACCATGCTGCCCGCGCTGATCTTTATCGCGCTCAACGCGAATCCCGACCAGACGCTGGTCATTAGCCAGGTGGTGCTGAGCTTTGTCTTGCCCTTCGCCATCGTGCCGCTGCTCATTTTTACCGGGCGCCCCAAGATTATGGGCGCGCTGGTCAATCGGCGGGCGACGCAGATCGCCGGGTGGGTCGTGGCGACGATCATCCTGGGTTTGAACGTGCTGCTGATCAGCCAGACACTCGGCCTCGGCCTGCTGAGATAACTACTCTCAGGCTCCATGACATATGCCCTGAGCGCCCATGACATGCGGGCTATGGGACCTATAGAAGCTTGACGCGTGCAAGGGGGCATGCCTATACTATTCAGGTACGGTTATCGCGGGGTGTAGCGCAGTTGGTCAGCGCGCATGGTTTGGGACCATGAGGCCGCCGGTTCGAATCCGGCCACCCCGACCGCGACGCCACCTGGTCACACAGGCGCCGCCACGACCTGCCCTCTGATAGGTTTCCCCCCATGGTCTTTGCGCCACGTGATGTGGGGTTCAGATGCGCAGGTGTTTCTCCCGCAGGCACGCATGCCGGGCATGTGTCGCGTGCGGAGAGGAGGACATAGTTTCGATGGACGCTGGCTCAAGTAGTCGTAGCAGGTTTTCGTTCGTAACTCGCCGTCGCGTTCTGGTATTGCCAGCCTGACCCTGGATGCTCCCCATCCTTCCGCAGGCCGACCTGGAATGCGTCGGCCACAGCAGCATTATGCGGGAGGTGCCCCATGGAGCAGCCTATTCCAACTCCAACGGAAGTGCTGGCGCAGCGCATGCTTGTCGCTCGTCGTGCCGCCGAGATCACGTTCGACCGTCCTCTCACCTATCTCCGCCGACTGCGCCGCTGGCGCAAGAGCCGCTTTCCCCGTCCCCTGATCTTCCTGACCTTTCTTGGCCCCGGCCTGATCGCCGCCAACGCGGGGAACGACGCTGGCGCGGTTGCCACCTGGTCAAGCGTGGGCGCGCGCTACGGCTACGGACTGCTCTGGGCGCTGGTGCTCGTCACCGTCGCGCTGGCTGTCGTACAGGAAATGTGCGCGCGCATGGGCGCCGCGACCGGCGAAGGACTGTCTGATCTGATTCGCGAGCGCTTCGGCGTGCGTGGCGCTGCGTTTGCCATGACCACACTCTTCGTCGCCAATATCCTCATCACGATCTCTGAATTCGCTGGAATCGCCGCCGCGTGCGAACTGGTTGGCATCTCGAAGTACATCACAGTGCCACTGGCGGCCATCGGTATCTGGCTTATCGTCACTCGCGGCTCGTACGACCGTGTCGAAAAAGTCTTTCTGTTTATGGCGTTCGCTTTCTTCACCTATCCTATCGCCGCCATCATGGCGCATCCCAACTGGGGCGATGTGCTGCACCATACCGTTATTCCCACAGTTCATCTGAATGCCACCTACTTCCAGTTGCTCGTCGGCGCGGTAGGCACGACTATTACGCCCTACATGCAGCTTTACATTCAGTCCAGCGTCGCCGAAAAAGGCGTGCAGATGGAAGACTATCCCGCCGAGCGGCTCGAAACGTATGGGGGATCGATCTTCGCGGCGGTGGTGGTCGCGGCCATCGTCATCGCCACCGGCGCGACGGTGTATGTCGCCAGTCACGGCGCGGGTGTGCAGATCAACGATGCCACTCAGGCAGCCCAGGCGCTGGTTCCTTTCCTTGGCCAGTACGCGCCGATTCTCTTCATGGTTGGTCTGCTCGGCGCATCGCTGCTGGCAGCCGCGGTGGTGCCGCTGGCGACGGCCTATTCTGTCTGTGAATCGTTCGGCTTCGAGCGTGGCGTCTCGCACTCATTCCGTGAAGCGCCAATCTTTCAGGGTCTCTTTACCGGGATGATCGTCCTTGGTGCGATCGTCGCGCTGATTCCCGGGCTGCCGCTCATCGCGCTGATCGTCGTCGCGCAGATCATCAACGGTATGCTGCTGCCAATTCTGCTGGTCTTTATCCTGCGATTGGTAAATGACCGCCGAATCATGGGCAAGTACGTCAACAGCACGCTGCAAAACATCATTGCCTGGGGCATTACTGTCGTGCTGAGTCTGCTTTCATTCATCTTGATTCTCAGCATCCTGCTGCCTATCGTCGGGATTCCTTTCCTGCAATAATCGCCGTCGCTGCCCGTGCGAGTTCGCGCGCCGATGAAGGAGCGATCCAATGCCCGCATTAACCGAATTTCTCGATAAACCTGTTCGTGATCCCAATGGCGAGGCCGTCGCGGCACTGCATGATCTGGTGGTGCGCCTGCCCCAGATCGAGATGCCCGCCAACGCGATGGATACCTATCCGCCCGTCATCGGCCTGGTAGCGCGGGTAAAGGGTCCGCGTGGCTCGCGCGATATCTTCATTCCCTGGGAAGAGATAAAGAGTCTCACAACTGAGGGCGCGGAACTCGCGACACAGCAGGTGAACATGCGCCGATTTCAGCGGCGCGACGGCGAGATGGTGCTGCGCGAGGGTCTCTTCGACCGCCAGGTGGTCGATCTGGAGGGGCGACGCGTCGTGCGCATCAACGATCTCGATCTCGCCCGGCGGGGTGAGCAATGGCGGCTGGTCGCCGTCGACATCAGCCCGAGCGCATTGCTGCGGCGGATGGGCTGGGCACGCGTTGGCCAGGCGGTGACGGCGGCCTTCGGACGCGACTTCGCGCGCAAAGCGCCACTGATCGACTGGTCGCAGGTGGCTCCGGTCGCCAACGAGGGCGAAGGCGCACTGCGGCTGCGCGTGCCACGCGCCCGGCTGGAGGTGATGCGTCCCGCTGATCTGGCGCGACTGGTGGAGCAATTGACGCCACAGCAGGGTGCGAAATTCCTGGATGATCTGGACGAGGCGCGCGCCGCCGATACGCTGGAAGAACTGGAAGACGAGCAACAGGGCCAGATTCTGCGGGCGATGGACCCCGAACGCGCCGCCGATCTGCTGGAAGAAATGGAGCCAGACGAGGCTACCGACGCCCTGCAGAGCATCACGATGGAGGAGGCAGAAGACCTACTCAAGCGCATGGATCGCGAGGAGGCAAACGAGGTGCAGGAGCTACTGGGCTGGCCGGAAGATAGTGCGGGCGGCATCATGACGACCGACTATATCTCGGTGCCGGAATGGGCCACCGTCGAGGAGATTGTCGAAGCGCTACGCGCACGAGCGAAGGCCGCCGCCAGCGATTTAGAAGATCCGCTGCCCGAGGGGCTGATGGAGATCTTCGTGGTCAGGGGCGAGGGGCCGACCCCGGTACGCGTGAACGGCCTCAAGGGGCGCTCCCGCCCGCGCACTGGCCCCGTCGTCCCGGCTGTTCATCCGGGCATTCAGTTGGAGGCCGAGGGCAAACTGGAGGGCAGAGTGTCGCTGCGTGATCTGCTGCTTGCCGATCCCAGCGCGCGCATCATGGATATCGCGCATCCTGTGCCGCAGGTGGCGCACCCGCTGGATAACGAGCGCGACGTGGCCCACACCATTGCCGACGACGATCTGCTGGCGCTGCCGGTGGTGGACGATCAAGGCGCGCTGCTCGGCATTGTGACGGTGGACGACGCCATCGATGTGATTCTGCCGACTGCCTGGAAGAAACGCATCCCGCGCCTCTTCCATTGAGCACTATGTGATTAGGATATACTCAACAACGATGGACAGAGACGTTGCCCAGCGGGAGATCATACGCCATGACTGCGACATTTACGGCCGTTTTCGAACAGAACGGCGACTGGTGGGTAGGCTATGTGGAGGAGCTGCCTGGCGCGAATACGCAGGGCGCTACCCTCGCTGAGGCC
>DAHUXT010000093.1 GCA_027307065.1 Ktedonobacteria bacterium | reverse complement strand
TTATGAATTGCTGGCCGGAGCCGATGAGCCGGGTGTCGTGGCTGCTCGTCGCTCGCGCAGCACGATCGAGGTGAAGGGAATGCGGAAGACGCTGAAGACCTCCAGGCTGATGAGCAATCCCGCCAGCAGGCAGACCGCGCCGAGGAACTCGCCAAGCGGGGCAGCGGCGCTATACCCGAGCCGCTGCAATCCCGTCAGGATGCTAGGGAAGAGCGCGCCCAGCGCCAGCAGCGCCATCGAGATGACACGATAGCCGGGAGTGTGTCTGCGCCAGAACGTCCAGGCGCTCCAGAGCGCGCCGCCAAAGAGCCAGAGCGCGCCCGCGATGCTCATGATGATGGCGGCCAGCGTCATGTCGCCCGGCAGCACCACAAACGTTTTGACGTTGGTCACTGCATTGAAGGAAGCGTTGGCCATGCGCGCGGCGATGTCGGCTGGAACAGTGTAGAGGGCGATGCGCGCAGCGGAATAGATCGCCAGCAGAACCATCACAGCGGCGAATCCACGCGCCACCCGCACTGGCGCCAGCAGATAGCACGACCCCAGGCCCAGAAATGCCGCGGTGAGAATACCGCCAAAGTAGTACCACAGCTTGTATTCGGTCACCGTCCAGTGAGAGGCGGCCCCGGCGTAGGCAGCCAAGGCGGCGATGCCATAGAAGAGCAGACCAAGCGACCACATAAATTTGTACGGGCGCGGGCGATACACTTGCTGATCAAAGATGAAGACAGCGGCCACCAGCGCAAAGATGGCTGCGAGCAATTCAAAGAGGGCGATGTCCGACATGACAACCACTCCTGTGTGGATGACGAATAGCAAACGTATCAAGGGTTCGCGAAGAAGGGCTTTCGGGTTAGAGTATACTCCTTCTCCACCAGCAACTCACGCTGCCTGGCAAATGGGCGATGGACGATTATATGCATGGCGCTTGAAACCGCGTCTCTGAAGGAGCTATCTTGAAAAAGTGAATGTGCGCATTTATATTATTGAACAAACAACGTGTTAGGTAGCATATTGGCGATGGAGGGAGGAGCAGATGCCGCGACGCGCCACTCACCTGCTCCGCTGGTCGTCTGAACGAGGCGCATACGAACTCTGCCAGCAGGGCGTAGCGCTTCGTCCGCCGCTCGCGCCCGACACGCCCGGATGGTTCGCATGGCTGGCGGAGGTCTCTTCGTTCTCCTTCCAGCGGGCCAGTGGCGAGGTCGCGACGGTGCGCAAAGAAAAGGTGCAGCGCGGCGGCGCCTACTGGTACGCCTATCATCGCACCAATGGCCGCATGACCAAGCGCTACCTCGGTCGCGACGCTGATCTGACGCTCGCCCGACTAGAGGCTGATCCACCTGCCAGCGGCCGTTATGTAACAAACATGAATGGGCATCGCGGCGCGCGGCGGCGGACACCAGTGGCCAGCGATACGCCACTTCTGGCTACCCGCATGCTGATGCCGCGCACACCCGCCCGAATCGTGAGCCGTACGCACGTTTGGCACCGGCTGCAATGCGGGCTGGAGCGCCCATTGACGCTGCTGACGGCCCCGGCGGGCTTTGGCAAGACGACATCCCTTGCCGCCTGGGTGCGCCAGGTTGAAGCGCCGGTCGCCTGGATTTCGCTCGACATCAGCGACAATGACCCTGGGCAATTCTGGGCCTACGTGCTCTCATCCCTGGAGCAGACGTCTCCCGGTGTGACGGGGGGCGCGCTCGCCATGCTCCGATCGCTGCAATCGCCGCCGCTGCCGGTGATTTTGCGCGCGCTGCAAAACGCGCTCGTGGCGTCTCCACGCGCTGCCGTGCTCGTGCTGGATGACTACCACCGGGTGACCTCGCCTGCGATCCATGAGACGCTGGCAACCCTGTTGGAGCATCCCCCGGCGCAGCTTCATCTCTACATCGCCTCGCGCCACGAATCGCCGCTGCCACTGGCACGGCTACGCTCCCGTGACGAGGTGAACGAGATACATGCCGACGATCTGCGCTTCCGGCTGGACGAAGTCGCCGATTTCCTGGGCGACGTGATGGATGTGCAACTGCCCTTCGCGGACGTGCTGGCACTGGCCGAGCGCACCGACGGATGGATCGCGGGATTGCAGCTTGACGCGCTCTCGATCCAGCGGCATCCCGACCCTACCACGTTCGTCGCCAGTTTCAGCGGCAGCCATCGCCACATCATGCAATACCTCGGCGATGAGGTGCTGGCGGCTCAGCCCACGGATATACGCGAATTCCTGCTGCGCACCGCCGTGCTCGATCGTCTTTATGGCCCCCTCTGCGACGCGCTGACTGGCCAGACCAACGGCCGCGCCATGCTGGAGCGACTCGCGCAGGCCAACCTGTTTGTCGTCGCGCTGTACGATGACGGGCGCTGGTATCGATATTATCACCTGTTTGCCGATCTGCTGCGCCATCGCTTACGCGCCGAGGCGCCTGAATTGCTCCCCGAATTGCACCAGAAGGCGGCGCGCTGGCTGGAGGCTGACGGGCAAAGGACCGAGGCGGCCAATCATCTGTTCGCGATACCAGACTATCCCGCAGCCGCCGATCTGGCGGAGCGCACCTCGGATGATCTCTTGCGCAGCGGAGACATCGTCGGGCTGACGCGTTTGCTGGAGCAAGTGCCTGAGGATCTGGTGAGCGCCCGCCCGGTGCTCGCACTGACGCGGGCCGAGGCGTGTTATGCGCGGGGAGAGCTTGCCGCCGCCGACCGCCACATCACCGACGCCGAAGTCGCCGTTGCCGCCATGGATACGACAAGCGCCGAGAACCAGCACGTCTGGAGACGGCTCACCGGGCGCATTGCCTGCGATCGCGCGGTGCTCAGTTCGATGCGCGGCGACGCCGATGCCACGTTCGCCTACGTGCAGACCATGCAAGAGCGCCTGCCTAAAGATGATAGTCTGCGCTGGGGTGGCGCGGCCATCACGATAGGGCACGCGTGGCGGCTGAAAGGCAACCTCGCCGCCGCCGATGAAGCCTACGCCGAGGCATTCAGGATCAGCAACGCGGAGGGCAGTCCATTTCTGGCAGCGCTGGCTATCGACATGCGCACGCTCGTAGCCAACGCGCGCGGCGAACTGCGGCTGGCGGCGAATCTCTCGCGCCAGATCATCGCCATGGCGGAATCTCGTGGCGAGGCGGCGCGGTCGCTGGCGGGCAACGCCAGGACAAACCTGGGTTGGCGTCTGTATGAGTGGAACGACCTCGACGGAGCCGAGGGGTCTTTTCACAAGGCGCTCGCGCTGGGCGAGCAGTGGGGCGATGTCGAGGACCAGGTGGAGGGCCACCTCTGGCTGACGCTGGTGTACCAGGCGCGGGGTGAACACGGCGCGGCCCGAGATTCGCTCCAGCGGGCGCGTGATCTGCTGGCGACGGTAGTGCAGCACGGCCAGTCATTCCCGTGGCTGCCGCCGCTGGTGGCCGCCGCATCGGTGCGCATCGCGATTGCTCAGGGCAGGCTGGCCGAGGCCGAGCGCTGGATGACCGTGCTTCAGAACGATCACCGGGGGAACGCAACTGTGCGGCCGACGGCCGAGATGGTCTACGCGCGCGTGCTGTTGGCTCAGAGAAACGTCGCCGAGGCACAGTCGCTGCTCGATGCGGTACTGCCGCAGGTGGCTACCAGTGGCCAGGAGGCCTACGAGATCGAGATATGCATGCTGCAGGCGCTGGCATGGCAGGCCGCGGGAGATACCGCTCATGCGCTGGAAACGCTGGCATCGGCGATTGCGCGTGCGATGCCGGAGGGCTTCATCCGTCTCTTCCTCGATGAAGGCGCGCCGATGATCGCGCTGCTCAGGCTGCTGCGCGATCACCGAGCCACCCGCCCAGATGTGGCGGACTATTGCACGAAGCTCCTGGTGGCGGCTGGCGCCGAGGGGCTTCCCACGCTGGCATCAGGGCGCACCCATCCGGATTTGCCAGAGCCGCTGAGCGCTCGCGAACGGGAGGTACTCGATCTGCTGGCCGAAGGCTACTCCAACCAGGAGATAGCCAATCAACTGGTGGTGGCGCTCAGTACCATCAAGACGCATGCGCATCACCTGTATGCCAAGCTCCAGGCTCCAGACCGTCTCCGCGCCGTCACACGCGCCCGCGCGCTGGGACTACTCGACCGGGGAGGCGACCATGACCGCCAACGCTGAACATCGCGCCCTCGATCTGACGGGCATCACCACGGTGGAGGTCGCCACATTCGGCGGTGAGTTGAGCGTGGTGACGGGCGCCGACCATCCCCGGCTGGAGGCCACGGTCCGTGGCAACGCCACCTGGTCGGTGGAGCGTGTCGGCACACTGCTCTATATCGTCGGCAAGAAGCGCGGCTTCTTCTATCTGGGCAATGGTGTTGGGTTCCGTCTCTGGCTACCGGAGCAGCTTGCGCTCAAACTGGCAAACGTCAATGCCGATGTGCGGGTGCGCGGCGACACGCGCTCGATCGAGGTCGGCGCGACCAACGGCGACATCGAAGTGCGCGCGAGCAATCCGGCGAAGGCGAAATTGCGGGTCGTGCATGGCCACGTGCTGGTGCATGGTGTCACTGGTCGGCTCGATATCGTCACCGCGCCGGGTGAGGTGCGAGTGGTCAATAGCGGCGGCGAGGTGCACATCACCACATCGCCGGGCAACGTGCGGCTTGAGCAGGTGGTGCTGACGCCGGGCAGCTCGAATACAGTAATCACCGGACACGGTGATATCGAGATTTCCGGCATCCACGCGCCGGGGGGGCTGGATCTGCGCGGCAAGACAACACAGCCGCCGATAGTCGCCGTTCTGCCCGATGCCGACGTGCGCAATAAGGGCTATAGGCTCCATGCGCAGCGATCTGGTCCCAAGCTCTCAACACTCACCCTCAACGCCGTCGGCAAGTTGAGCATCAAACAATGAGCGCGTTGGACCGCATGGCCGGATTAGCCGCGGCCGCCAGGCTGTGCACTGCTCATGTGCGGTGCTCTCGGCAGACATCGAATCCTCATGCTTCGCACAAATCCACCGCACAAATCCACCTTCCGGTGGACGCCACGCCCTCCAGAATGAAGTCATACTGGCGACAGACGCCGAGGTTCGGCGCGAGACAGCGCAACCAGCAGTCACCATAAGGAGGAGATGCGCGTGGATACTCTTTCCCAGCTTCCTGCGACGACCGTCGCGACCAACGGCGCCGTGCCACAGCCGCAGAAGGGCAAGGCACTCATCAAGACGCAAGGACTGACTCGCACGTTTAAGTCGCGAAAGGGCACGGTCGAGGCGGTACGGGGCGTTGACTTGGAGGTGCGCCAGGGCGAAATCTTTGGTTTCCTCGGCCCCAATGGCGCCGGCAAAACGACGACGATGCGCATCCTGACGACGCTGATGCCCGCGAGTGGCGGCACGGCGACCGTCTGCGGCTTCGATCTGCGGCGCGATCTCGGCAAGGTGCGGCGGCAGATCGGCTACGTCAGTCAGAGTGGCGGCGCGGAGCCAGCCGAGACTGGACGCGAGAATCTGCTGTTGCAGGGCCGTATCTACGGCATGAACTCCAAAGAGGCGCGGCAACGCGCGGCAGAGCTGATCGCCCGACTCGATATGGATGCCTTCGCCGACCGTCTGGTTAAGACCTATTCCGGCGGCCAGAAGCGGCGGCTGGATGTGGCGCTGGGCATCATGCACCGTCCAGAGTTGCTGTTTCTGGATGAGCCGACGACCGGACTCGATCCGCAGAGCCGCGCCCGCATCTGGGACGAAGTGCGCGCCCTGCATGCCCAGGGGATGACGATCTTCCTGACGACTCACTACATGGACGAGGCGGACGGCCTGTGCAATCGCCTGGCGATCATCGACCATGGCCAGATCGTCAGCCAGGGCAGCCCCGAGACACTCAAGCAGGAAATCGCCGGCGACATTATCTCGCTGGGGTTGGATACCCAGAGCGACGCGGTGGCGCGTGTCACCGGCCAATTGCGCGACCGACCGTTTGTGCGCGAGATACAGCCGACAGCGGAGGGCCTGCAACTCTACGTCTCGCAGGGTGAGACGGTGCTGCCTGAGGTGCTGCGTACGCTCGACGCGGATCATATCGCGATTCGCACTGTCACCCTGGCACGCCCAACGTTGGACGACGTCTTCTTGCGGCGCACGGGCCGCTCGCTGCGCGAATCAAACGGCAACGCGTAGCCCACACGCGACACCCCGGCACAAGCAACACGATAGACGAAAGAACGATAACGGAGAGAACGCATGAAGGTGCTACGCGATAGCTGGCTGATGTTCAAGTCGCAGTTCAACGTTTCCCGGCGCAATCCGGTCTGGCTGTTCATCGGCATGTTCCAGCCGATCTGTTATTTGCTGCTCTTTGCGCCGCTGCTCAAGAATCTCGTGGGGATGCCAGGCTTCCCGCGAGGTGGGGCATACAACATCTTCACACCGGGGCTGATGGTAATGATGGCAATATTCGGCGTTGGCTTCGCCGGATTCGGCATCATTGGCCGCCTACGCTCAGGATTTATCGAGCGCATGCGCGTGACGCCCGTGAGTCGTCTGGCGATGATTCTGGGCACGCTTGGCGTCGATATCTGCTTGTTCCTGGTGCAACTGGTACTGCTGGTGGGCGTGGGCTTGTTGCTGGGCTTCCGGCCCGATCCGGGTGGATTGGCGCTGCTGGCGCTGCTGCTGATCTTGAGCGGCATGGCGATGGCGTGCTTCTCGTATGCGCTCGCGCTGCTCTTCAAGGATGAGAGCGGACTTGCGGCGTCGATCAACCTGGTGGTGCTGCCATTGCTGCTGCTCTCTGGCACGATGCTGCCGCTGAGTTTTGCGCCCGAGACGCTACGCAACATCGCGAAGGCCAACCCATTCGCCTACGCGGTGGATGCCTCGCGGGCACTGGTTGCCGGCAATCCCGGCGATTCCTCGGTGGTCAAGGCGTTTGTGATTCTCGGCGTGTTGGCGATTATCACCACGTTCTGGGCGACACGCTCGATGCGCCAGGCAGCGATGTAGCAATGTAGCGCCCACTAACGTAGTCCCTCGCCACCGGACTACTGATGATAGATTCTCGAAAAATGCCAGCACGCGCGCCGGAGCGGTCACCCAGCTTGCCGAGACGCGCGTGTTGGTTTTGTGCGCAACATGTTTCGAGCAGCGCCCAGGCTAGTTCCCGCCGGGCACGCGATCTTCCTGATTGGTGACGCCCGCCAACACCGGGATGACCTCGGCATTGGGATCGATGACCAGCGCGTTCTCCACATCGCGGACACCAGGCACGCTACGAGCGATCTCATACGCCGCCGCTCGCGCCGACTCGCTGTGAACACGGCCGCGCAGATTGATGGTGCCAAGCATCGGATAGACGCCGATCCGTTCGCGCGTGGTGCGCGCATCTTTTGCCAGCGCCATCGCCACAGCGTTCGCCAGATCAGTATCGGCGATGAGGTCGTTATGCAACTCGCTGAGACCACGAATATTGACCAACTGATCCTGCACCAGCCGCTTGTTGAGATCGCTGGAGACATGCCCCTGCAGCCAGAGGACGCCGTCGATCACGTGGATGCCTATACCCGGCAGGTCTACTCGCAGCCGCGGATAATCGTAGATCGCCGCGCGTAATTCCTCGTGAATTTCTTCGTCGGGGCGATAGGGC
Organism: Ktedonobacteria bacterium; assembly: GCA_027307065.1. Classification (GTDB taxonomy): domain Bacteria; phylum Chloroflexota; class Ktedonobacteria; order Ktedonobacterales; family JADMIN01; genus DAHUXT01. The sequence continues at coordinate 4,952 of DAHUXT010000093.1, read as the reverse complement.
GTCAGGCTCGGTGAGGCAGCATTCGACGCCGACTGTACCGTGATGCGCTTGCCCTCGATGGCAGTGTTTCCTCCGGCCGACACCAGCCACTCCGCGCCCAGCCCGCGCTCTACGACGAGGTGGCGCAGCACGTGCGTCTCGCGGTTCACCGTCACCTGCACCAGCTTGCCCGCCGACTTGCCGCCCGCCACCACCTGAGTGCCCTGGTTGAGCAGGGTGGCAGAGACCATCTTGGCCTGGTCGTGGCGCAATTCGTCGCGGCTCGCGTGAAGCTCGATGCGTCCCGGCGTCGCATGGCGAATGATGGTGATCGGCAATGCCAATGTCTCGCGACTAAAGCGGCCGAAGCGGACGCGAAAGCCAGTGATTGCGCGGGTGGCGGGGTCTACGATGAGGGAATCGAGCGTTCCCTCCTCACCATCATCGGTCAGCACAGGCGCGCCGAAACGATATTTGCTGACGGCGGCGTATTCGGTGGCGGTTGTTGACATACGTTTCCTGTATTCTCTCATGGCGCCACAAACCGTGCTGCCCGGTCGCAGCGGTGTATAGGTGGCGTCTATCAGGCGCGATTCAGGCGCAATACTGCCAGATTACCGTTCATTGAGAGTGTAGCATGGCGGCGCGGCTCAGGCAACCAGATGGGCGTTCGCTCACCTCACCGCCTCGTGTCTTATGTCATGCCAAAACCGGGCAATTCGTGTCGTTCGTGGTGGCATAGACGTTGTATAACGTAAGAGACTTGTGCTCAATGCTGAACGCATGCTCCACGATTTGCCCAACACAGACAATACAGACAACAACGACCATACAGACAATCGACTCAATGTGACTGGAACGGACTGCACTATGCCGCGCAAAGTGCCTGTGAAGACGGAGCCGTTCTTCGGGGATACCAACCATGTATCCGCCAACGGCACCAGCCTGAATGGATCTGGGCCTAAGAGCAAAGACCGCCAGTTTGCGCGCCCGGAGCTGTATATCAACCGTGAGGTCGCGACGGTATCGTTCATTCGGCGGGTGCTCGAAGAGGCGGAGTCGCCACGTCATGCTCTGCTGGATCGCGTCCGTTTCCTGTCATTTGTGGGCAGCCAGATCGACGAGTTCTTGATGGTGCGCATGGCGGGCCTCCATGATCTGGTGGCGGCGCAGGTGAAAGACGTAGGGCCAGATGGGCTGCTGCCGAGTGAACAAATCGCTGTCCTGCGTCCACTCCTGCTAGAGTTGGTTCAGGAGGGGCGCCGCTACTTTCAGGACGAACTGCTGCCCAGACTCGACGGGGCAGGCATTCACCTGCTGAATTACATGGATCTCACGCGCATGCAGCGCGACGCAGCCGATACCTACTTCCGCTCCGACATTCTCCCAGTGCTGACCCCGCTCGGAGTCGACCCGGCGCATCCGTTCCCCCACATCTCCAGCCGCAGCCTCAATCTCGCCGTGACGTTGCGCGATCCGGTGGAGGCGGCACTCTTTGCGCGTATCAAGCTCCCCGCGACGATTCGGCGTTTTGTGCCGGTGCCAGAGGCGAGCCGCAGCCGCAGCCGCCTGGAGACGAAGCCGCGTTCGACGTGCTTTGTCTGGCTGGAGCAACTGGTGGCCGCGCATCTCGATCTGCTATTTCCTGGTCTGGAAGTGACAGGCGCCTATCCGTTCCGGGTGCTGCGCGACGCCGATATCGAGATTCAGAGCGACGAGGCGGGTGATCTGCTCGAAAGCATCGAAAAGGGACTGCGCCAGCGGCGATTCGGATCCGTGGTCAACCTGACGATTCAGCCGGGCACCCCGAAAAAGGTGCGCGAACTGCTGCGCGCGAACCTCGAAATGTCTTCGGAAGATGTATGGGAAGTCGAGGGGCCGCTGGGGCTGAGCGATGTCGCGGAGTTGACCGAACTGGATCGCGCTGACCTGAAGAATCCACCGCTGATACCACGCGTGCTGCCTGAGCTACGCCGGGGACAGGACCCATTCGCGGCGATTCGGCGCAACGATCTGCTGCTCCACCACCCGTATGACGCGTTCAGCACCGTCACAGACTTTATTCAGGCGGCGGCGCACGATCCGCAGGTGCTCGCCATCAAGCAGACCCTCTATCGTGTCGGCGCAAACTCGCAGATTGTGCAGGCGCTGCTGGAGGCGAATAGTCTCGGTAAGCAGGTAGCGGTGCTGGTGGAATTGAAGGCGCGCTTCGACGAAGAGAATAACATCGAATGGGCGCGCACACTGGAGCGCGCGGGCGTGCATGTCGTCTATGGACAGGTAGACCTCAAGACCCACGCGAAGGTGGCGCTGGTGGTGCGCCGCGAGTCGAATGGCCTGCGCCGCTACGTGCACCTGGGCACCGGCAACTATAACGCGTCGACGGCACGGGTCTACGAAGACTTCGCGCTCTTGACCTGCCGCAAGGACATCGGCGAGGACGTCACCAATTTGTTCAACGCGCTCACCGGCTACGCGCGTGGTATCAACTACCGAAAATTGCTGGTGGCTCCAGGCACGCTGCGCGCGGGTCTGCTCGGGCGCATTCAACGCGAGACCACTCACGCGAAGGAGAAGGGGTCCGGTCGGCTGATCTTCAAGATCAATTCACTCGTCGATCCCCAAATGATTCAGGCGCTCTATCGCGCATCGCAGGCGGGAGTCGAGATTGATCTGATCGTGCGCGGCATGTGTTCGCTGCGGCCGGGCATCCCTGGGGTGAGCGAACATATTCGCGTGGTAAGCCTGGTTGGGCGCAATCTGGAGCATAGTCGCATCTATTACTTCGCAAACGGCGGCCCCGACCAGGAGGAGGTGCTGATGGGCAGCGCCGACCTAATGCAACGCAATCTGGATCACCGCATCGAACTGCTCTTCCCCATTGAAGATCCCTTGCTGCGGACGCATATCGTTCGTGCGGTGTTGCCCGCCTATCTGCGCGATACCGCCAACGCGCGCATTCTCCTACCGGATGGCACATATCAGCATCTTCAGCCGCCACGGGGCGAGAAGGCGTTTGACGTGCAGGCATGGTTTGCCCGCGAGGGACAGCAGCAGCCCGATCCTCAGGCGCCCTTTGTCCTGCAATCGTCCACGCCACCGATTACAGTGGATGTCGCCCCAGCGTCGATCCCCTCGTGAACCGCAGCGTTATTGCTATCAGGTTAGCGCGAATGAATCCCGGCTAGCCAGCGTGTTTCTGCCTGTTCCAGGAGGGAAATGATATGCTGGGCAGGCAGCACCTCTGCCTGTACTCCTCTCCCACAGAGGAGACAGGATGATTCAGGGAGGAATCCGGTCAACCGCGACATACGACGACAGCCCGGATGCAACGGATGACATACGGCCAGCGGCGAGTGACAGGGCGAGAGGAGCGAACAGCTATGGCAGCGGCAGCGCACTATGCCTTGGGTATTGATGTTGGCGGCACCAAGATATTTGCCGGAGTGGTCGATACATTGACCGGCGAGGTGATTGCCACCGCCCGCAAGCGCACCCATCCCGAGCGCGGCGTAGACTTCTTTGCGCAGCGTCTGCTCGACGTCGGACAAGAGGCGCTCGACGCCGCCAAACAGCAGGGCGTAGATGCGATTGCCGGAGTCGGAACTGGCATCGCTGGCCAGGTGGATCGCGCGCAGGGCGTTTTGCTGGCGGCGCCCAATCTGGCAAAGGGGATGCAAAACTTCGCTCTGGCAGACCTGCTGAGAAATCGCTTCAACGTTCCGGTTGCCGTGGGCAATGACGTCGAGGTCGCCACCTACGGCGAACATAAGTTCGGCGCTGGGCGCGACTACGATGATTTCGTCTGCGTCTTCGTCGGCACGGGCATTGGCGCGGCCATTGTGCAGGGTGGGCTGGTGCGACGCGGCACCACCGGCACGGCGGGCGAAATCGGCCACACCATCGTGCAGTATGGCGGGCGTATCTGCGGCTGTGGCGGGCGTGGCCATCTGGAGGCATACGCCTCACGCTCGGCAGTGACCCGTGTGCTGCTGGCGGAGTTATCGCGCGGGCGCTCCTCGAAACTGACGGAGTTGCTCAAGGAGGGCGATGGAGCGATTCGCTCGAAGATGCTTGCCCGTTGCATCGACGACGGCGATAGCCTGGTCACCGAGACGGTCATTGAGGCGGCGGACTACCTGTGGGCGGGTCTGGCTTCGCTGGCAACGATCTACAATCCGCAGTGCATCGTCCTCGGCGGCGGATTGATCGAGGCGGCGCCACTCATGCTTGAACGCGCCACGCTCCGCGCCCACGAGGCGGCGCTGCCCGCAGCGACACGCTCGCTCAAGATCACCAAGAGCGTGTTGGGCGACAATTCGGGCATCGTTGGCGCGGCCTGGATGGCAGCACATGCCGCTCACCCATAACAACTGTCGTTCAGCCCGGTGCTCGACAACACTAAAGGTCTGGCGCCGCCCGTTTGACATCCGCGCTCAGCGATTCTGCGTCAGCAAGTTGCAACGCAGTACGTTTCGACTTGGCGTCCTCGTGCAGTCGCCCGTAGAGGTCAAGGAAGGCCTTGACATTGGCGAGTGTCTTGCTCGCGTACTGGTAATGCGCCTTCGCATCTCCCTCGCCAAGCGCGCCAATGCCAAACTCACTCTGCGCCCGCAGCAACTGGAGATCCACCCAGTCGAGTGGAGAATACCCAGGCGTCGCAACCTGCTTAATGGTCTCGTCAATTGTCGCGAGACAGAGGAGAAACAACTATCGTGCTTTCCCCGGCTCATTCGGCGCAAGTGAGCGCGCGATGATCACCTGTGCGCGCACGAGTCCAACCTGCGCATCCAGCCAGCTCATCGGCAGATAGGAGGGCGCGAAGACGTCGCATGCCACAGTGAAGTGATCGCGAGCGCGCTCCGCCATCTCTAGCGCAATCTTAGCATTCGCGAATGGCGCAAGCTTGGCCACGCTCGCGTCCGAAGGGTGGCGCGGCAACTGCATCCGCGCGGGCAAGAGCCACGTTAGAC
>DAHUXT010000092.1 GCA_027307065.1 Ktedonobacteria bacterium | reverse complement strand
GCGTCTCTCCAAACTAGTACGCGGCCTCTCAACACGGGGTCAGTATATCATTCGTAGTTGTTGGAACTGACCACGTCACTCGATCACATCTCGCCCATCGCTATCCCCAGATTCGCCCATGTACACAATATGTCCCACAGCTTGTCCACGGCTTATCCACGGCTTGTGGAGAACCGGGGGATAAAGTCGTGGATAAAGGGGTATGCCCTTTCGTGGTGGGGGGCTATACTGAGAACGTGGGGCAAAGTGGGGCAAAGTGGGGAGGTTACCTACAGCATTCCCAATGCCGCCTTTCCATTGATCCAACGCTGACGACGGAGGCATACCGTGTTTCTCGGCGAGTTCCAGCACAGTGTTGATACGAAGGGACGCCTGGCCATCCCGGCGCGCTTCCGCTCGAAGATCGAGCGCGGAGCCGTGCTGACCCGTGGGGTGGAGTCGTGCCTGTTCGTCTATCCGCTGGGAACCTGGGAACAAAAGGCCCGCGAACTCGACGCCGCTATTCTCGATCCACGGCAGCGACGGATGGTAGAGCGGCGATTCTTCGGCCAGGCCTTCGAGTGTGAACTGGATTCGCAGGGGCGCATCGTCGTTCCGGCGCGCTTCCGCCAGTATGCCGGACTGAACGGCGAGGCGGTGGTCGTCGGCACGCGCGACCGCTTCGAGATCTGGAGTCCCGCCGAGTGGGAACGCTATCTCGACGAGACCGAACAGATCGATCTGAGCACCCTGCAATTGCCTTTCTAGCGAACCGTCCGACGATTCGAGCTATCAAAGCTTTCTATCAGAGCTTTCAAGGAGAACGATCACGACCAGCGCACAGCACGCGTCGACAACAGCAGCGCCAGCGGGAACGCCAGCGACAGCGCCAACGGTACACACGCCAGTGATGCCGGACGAGGTGCTGTCCGCGCTCCAGCCGCGTGCCGGGGGACGCTATCTCGACGGCACGCTCGGCGGCGCGGGCCACACCAGTCTGCTGCTCGACGCCTCCGCGCCAGATGGCCGTGTGCTGGCGATCGATGCCGATCCGCTGGCGCTGGAACGCGCGCGTCTGCTGCTGCCCGACGCCCTCGCTGGAGGACGGCTGGTGCTGCGCCACGGCAACTTCGCCCAGATGGGCGAACTGGCAACGGCTGCCGGTTTTGCGCCAGTCGACGGCATTCTGCTCGACCTCGGCCTCTCATCCGACCAGCTTGCCGACCGCGAGCGCGGGTTCAGCTTTGCTCAGGATGCGCCGCTCGACCTGCGCTTCGATACGACGCGTGGCCTCTCGGCGGCTGATCTGGTGAACACGCTGCCCGACGACGAACTGGCCAATCTGCTCTGGCGCTACGGCGAAGAGCGGCGCTCGCGGGCCATAGCCCGGCGCATCGGCGAGGCGCGTCGGCACAGCCCGATCACGCGCACAGGCGAGTTGGCGCGGCTGGTGGCGAGTGTCGTGCATGGGCGGCCGGGCGGCATCCATCCGGCGACGCGCACCTTCCAGGCACTGCGTATCGCCGTCAATGACGAACTTGCCAGCCTGGAATCGGCGCTGCCCGCGGCCATCGAGCTACTGCGGCCCGGCGGACGGCTGGCGGTCATCAGCTTTCATTCGCTCGAAGATCGCATCGTCAAACAAACGTTTCAACGCGAGGAACGCGGCTGCGTCTGTCCGCCGGAGCTTCCGGAATGCGTCTGTGGACGCTCGCCACGGCTGCACATCGTGACCCGCCACCCGCTGACGGCAACCGAGGCGGAAACGCTCACAAATCCGCGTGCCCGTAGCGCGAAACTACGGGTCGCGGAACGCGTGGCCGAGCACGCCGAGAACGCTCAGGCGGGGAGTCGCTAACATCAAGGGAGGCTGGAATCATGGCCAGGAGAATATCTACTGCGCGCGTCCGCGAGCCAGCGCCAATCATCGATTTGGCAGAGGCACGCCTTCGACGCGCAACGCGTGGTTCCGTGTCCCCCGCTTCCGATAGCGCACGTTCTGCACGTACCGCGGTCGCCACCTGCGCCATCACCGCGCCCGTGCTGCGTCTGCCAGTCGCGCGCCCGTCCGCGCCGAAGACTCCCGCGGTCACGAAGCCGCGTGGAGGGGTCCGCCACCAGTTCACTGAACTGCGCACGGCACTCGCGGACGGCTGGGAGATCGTGCAGCCCATCTTTGCCCGCCCGCTGTGGACCGTGCCAGATAATTCCGCGACCGCCTTCAACTTCGTGCTGCGCCGCGAGACGGATACCCGGCTGGTGACCGTGCCAGAGGGGCGCACCGTCGAGCGCTTTATCCGCGACCGCGAGCTGGTAGTGGACTATCGCAGGTAAGTTGAGAGGCTGTTCTCGTAGGTATCGGCATCATGCCGCCTCATGCCATTGACTGCTGCCATTGACTGCATTTCGTCATGTGATACCCAATTTCATGAAGTCATTGGCGTATACCAAATCCCCCATCCTAGCCCGCGCAGGCGGGCTTTGTGGCCCACAGGCCATCCAGGCGCGGATTCATCCGCCCGCCTCCCCGCCTCCTTACTCCCACGACCTCACGCAATCTGGTATGACACCAAATCCGCCTGGGTTGTTGAGTTATGCGGCGCACTTCCTCAAAGACAACACCTCAACCAAATTTGATATGATGCGCCCGGATGCTATACTGTCGGTGCAAGAGCTGACCTGGCGGAGTCCACAACACCCGAAGCGAGATTGACGTGACACCATCACCCCACGCGCACCCCGAAGCGCCGATTAGGCTGATAGCAACCGACCTCGACGGCACGCTGCTGCGCACCGATGGCGGCATCTCAAAGCGCACCCGTACCGTGCTGGCATCCTTGCGCGCGCACGACATCCCACTGGTGATGGTGTCAGCGCGCCCACCGCGCTCTTTGCGCGAGATTGCCAGCCGCATCGGCGTCGAAGGCATCGCCATCGGCTGCAACGGAGCGGTGGTTTACAACACGTCAACGGATAGCATCCTCGACCAGTGGCTGCTCGCGCCCGAGGTTGCCACGCGACTCGTTACTGACCTGCGTCAACATCTGCCAGAGGCCTGTTTCGCGGTCGAGAAAAGCAACTCCGCGGGCTGGGAGCGCGGCTACCTGGCAATTCGTGGCAGACAGCCCGAGCCAGACGACTGGATTGACGACGCACTGACGCTCTGCAGCGCTCCCGTGCTCAAGCTGCTCATGCGACACCCGACGCTTGCCGCCGACGAGATGCTGGCCGTTGGACGATCGGTCGCCCGCGAAGATGCGATAGCCACGCATTCCGGCGCGCCACTGCTGGAAATCTCGGCGCCTGGCGTCGACAAAGCAACCGCGCTGGCTGCCCTCTGCGCGCGTCTGGATATCGCGCCGCCCAGCGTCATGGCGTTCGGTGACATGCCGAATGACATTCCTATGCTGCGCTGGGCGGGCCATGGTGTCGCAGTCGCCAACGCGCATGAGGATGTGCTGGCAATCGCCGACGCGACGACCCCCAGCAGCAATGACGACGGTGTCGCGTGTGCGCTGGAGGCACTGCTGGCGAGCCAGAATGGATATGTCTCATTCACGCGAGGTTCCTGGACACCCTGACTGAGGAGTCGTAGTCATAAGCTGTCAGCACAAGTGCTAAGATGATTCCCAGCCGCTGGTGCTGGCACGTCCATTGCTGCAAACCCTGGGCGACACGCTGCATCTGCGCCGTCTCGATGAGGCGACGGCGCAGATCGCACGCGCCACGAACACACCCTGATTGCCAGATCTTTCCGAATTTTGGGCAAAAGTATAACCGAACAAACAGTATCACGTACATGGTTATCAGAGTGAGATGTGGATGCAGGAGGCACGTTTGTGAGTCGCTCTGAGAGCAGACATTGGGCCATCGGCACGATAACAGCACGGCTGTTTTTCGCTGTTGTCGCACTCGGTATTGTGTTGCTTCCGCTGTCTCCGCTCGCTTCCTCGACGGTATTTGCCCATGTTGGCGCTGCCAGCAGTCTCCCAGCGGCGTCGGCTCCATCGGGCCATGTGACGATCATTGTTCTCGACATGTCTGGCTCGATGGGCGGCAACGATCCCAACGGGCTACGTTGCTCCGCCGCTAACGCGTACGTGGATTTGAGCGGTCCCGGTGATTTCGTGGGCGTCGTGGGGCTGGATAATAACGGGCCGACCGGTGGACAGCACAACTTCCCGCTGGCGCAAATCTGGGCACAGCCAGTTGAACTTGCGACCGTCGCCACGCGCCAGCAGTTGCGCGCCACCATCGCGGCGAAATCGCACAACTGCCGGCCAGACGCCGCCACGCCGACCTACGACGCGCTGCAGCGGTCGCTCGATATGCTCACCAAAACAACCGCGCAGACGCACCTGCCCGGCTCCGTGATTTTGCTGACCGACGGCGTTCCCGCGCCGCAGCAAAACGAACAGATCAGCGCCATCCAGAAAGATCTGATTCCGCAGTTCAAGCAGCACGACTTCCCCATCGACACGGTGGCCCTGGGGGCTGATGGTACGCTGCGCTCGTTCCTGAGCGACCTTGCCAACGCCACCGGCGGCTCGTACTACGATGACGGACACGGCGTAGTCAGCGGCATATCTCCGTTGAATATCGCGCCGTTCTTCGTGGAGCTTTTCGCGCAGCGCAACGGCCGCACCGTGACCCATGACATCCCACCGACGGCGCTCTTTGGCGGCACCATCTCGCGCAACTTCGCCATCGGCAACTTTGTCTCGCATCTCGACGTGGTCGCCGTCAAAGACTCTCCTGGTACCCGCGTCACACTCACCGCGCCCAATGGCCAGGTGCTGCCGCCAGCAGTCGCCGGGACGTTTATTTCGAGCGATCCACATTATGTTATCTTCTCCGTGGACCATCCGCAGAGTGGCGCGTGGCAGCTCAATGTGACGGGCACAGGGCGCTTCCTGATGGATAGCCTCAAGCTCTCGACGCTGGGACTGAGCATCCTCGCGCCAGCCTCCGATGTGCCGCTGCCACTGGGCCAGCCGCTCACCATCAGCGCGACACTCAACGACAACGGCACCCCGATCACTGGCAGCCGCTATAGTATGAACGGCACGATCATCTACACCGGCGGCACGGGCAACTACACACAGGAGTTCGTGCTGGACGACCACGCAAGCCCTGGCAGCTACTCCGCGCAGATTAACGTTCCAGCCAGCGCGCCAGCCGGGGCATACAATGTGACCATCAACGCGCGCGAGGTGAGCGATACCATCGCCAGCGCTAATCGCTCGGTGCGCATCGAGCTTTTCCCCTCGCCGCTGCTCGTGGCGCCCGCGACCGGCAAGCCCACCACCGCGACCGTCAACACCACCGTCACCCAGTGGGATCCAGCGCTGCGCGCGCTCTATGGCGTGCCGTTCGGTCTGGTCACCTGGCTCAGCCAGTGGCCGCTGCAGGGACATCCTGTGGTGGAGGGGGCGCGGCTCAATGGCACGGTGCAACTCGCGGGCCAGCCCTACACCAACGCGACGGTCAGCGGCTCGGCTACCCGCGCTGGGACGAAGGCCGCGATTCCGCTGACGATCTCCTCCGGTGATGGCGGGCACTTTACGGCGGCATTCACGCCGAGTGGCGACGGGCCGTACGCGCTAACCTTCAGGACGCAGGGCAGTTTCAAGGATTCCCACGGCGACCTGGGCACCACCACCCGCGCCATCGCGCTGCGCACACAACCAGCCTCGCTCGCGCAGGAGGCCATCGCCTGGGCGATCACGCTGCTCTACCTGTTTTTGCTCGTCATGCTTGTGGTCCTGGCGCGCTACCTGTTGTCGCAGAAGCCATTTGGACGGCTCGTTGCGAACGATGGCGGCGGTGGCGAGGAGTTCGCAAGGGCGCGGCGCGGCATCTATGGCCTGCTGCATCCTGGCACGGTGCTCTCGCAGCAGATGGGACTCGACCCCGGCCTGGCCTTCCGCTTCCAGCGCGGCAATCGCATCACCGTCGAGGGTCTCGGCAACGGGCGCAAGAGCTATCGACTCGCCGGCGAACCCGTCCCCACTAGCGCGGTCTCGGCGGCAGAATCGCTGCTCACCACCAATGAGGGGCTGTCCTATACAGTGAGCGCCTCTGGCAGCGACGAGTTCCTGGATGAGGATGAGGGCACGCGGCGGGGTGGGCTGCTGCGTCGGGGCACCGGCAGCGACGGCTACGACGATGATTATTCGGGCGGTCGCCGTGGCCTCTTCGGGCGCAAATCGCGCAGCGACGACTACGACGATGACAACGGCTCACGCAGCAGCGGCAGACGGTCGCGACGCGCGCGGGACGACTACGATGACGACGACGATCGCGCGTCACGGTCACGCAGAGGCTCGCGCGGGGATGCCCTGGACGACGACTATTCCTCCGGATCGCGCTCCCGAAAATCGCGACGACGGGATGACGATGACTACTGATGACGACTTCTGTATCCCTACATGCGCAACACGGCCCCCGCTCGCGGCGTATTCACCGATAAAGGTGTTCGTGACGGGATCAGTGGCCCGACATAGAGATGGTTCATGCTGAAATCGACTGGAATTGTGTGGGAATGACGGTGTGATGAAAAGGGGCGATGAATGGGCGAACAAGATACGATGCATAACGCGGCAGGTGCCGAAGATCGACCACGATCAGCGGCGGAATCGCAGATAGCAGTACCATCACTCAATATATTCTTAGGAAGTACACCAGCGTTTTCCGCGCTGGAAATGATGCGCCAAATGGTCTATCTTTCGCCAGCCGATCAGCGAAAAGTCGCGCTGGTGTTCCTCGATATCGATTCGCCGCCATCCGAGATTCAGCAGTTCCGCCAGGAACATCTTGGCGTACTACGCGAGTTTGATTTGCGCATCTCGGTGGCTCATGGCGTCGTCTACGCCGATCAACTCCCGCAAAATATCGCAACACATACCTACATACCCACCAAGATTCCCGAATCGTTTGATAACGGCGCGGGCGGCATCCGCAATAATGGACACGTCGCCGCGTCCACTGATCGCGCTAAGATCGATCAACTGCTCGAAGAGGCGCTCTCAGCCATCGGCGCGTTGCCGCCGGAGCGTGGCGCGCGGCCCGTCTCGGAAGTGCAGGTCAACATCGTCGCGTTTCTCGGCGGTGGCACCGGCAGCGGCATTCTGCCCGACATCGCCGTAATGGCCCGCCACCGTATTTTGCAGCGCAACCTCAAGCACCGTCTGAATATCTTCTGTCTGCTGCCTGAACATGTGCGCGAGGCGACCACCAACGACGTAAGCTGGCGCAAGAGCAACGCCACAGCAACCCTGATGGAACTGATCGCGCTCAGTCTGGTACGCGAGCGGCAGGGTGGCGCGCGCTACACCAAATACATGGCCGAGACGCCCTACGAGGTGCGCGGCGAGACCGTTGCCAACGAGGTGTACCTCTTCGGCAAAACATCCATGGTATCGGCGGAAGACGCGGCGCGCATCATCGGGCTCGACCTCTACATGCGCGTTACCAACGCCTCCGGGGTCGGCTTCCTCGAACGCTCCAAAGCGGTAGACCGCCGCACGCTGGGCAACTTCGACCGCAACGGTCTGCCGACGATGTTCGGCACCACCTGCCCGCTGGAGGTTGCCTTCCCCGTCGTCGAAACCGCCACCGCCTTTGCCCGACTGACCGCCTCGAAAGTGCTGCCGCTGCTGGCCCGCGACATGAGCGAACAGCGTGGCCAACTGAATGCCAGCGACCTGGATGAGGTCAAAGAATGGGATCGGGCGTTGCAGCCAGAGGATCCGCCGCCGTTTAGCGATAAGAGCTTCCAGACGGCGGGGCGCGACCGGCTCGACATGCTGGAGGCCCGCCTGAGCAAACAGGTGCAGGAGGCCACCGACGAGATTGCCGAGCTGGCGGCGCGCAGGGAAGAGGAAGAGAAGAAACGGATCTACAGCGCCGCATTGGAGCCGCTGGGCGTACAGATTGCCCGGCTGGAGACGCGGCGGCGTATCTATAGCGCGGCGCTCGCCCGTGTGCAAGATCAGAGCGTGCCCAGCAAGGGGCGCCCCGATCGCCAGATGCAGCGCAAACTGCTGCGACCGCTGCCGCTGCCGGGCGCCAAAGATCGCAACGTCGCCACGGTGACTGACGACTTCAATCGCATCCAGCGGCGCAACGTGAGAAACGAGTATCTGACGCGCAAGAAGCGGCTGCTGACCAAGTTGCTCGAATATGTGGATGGCGAGCTGCAGCATGTCAAACGCTTCCAGGGAGATGTCGAGGTCGATCAGTCGGTGCGCGACCTGGAGAAGCTGGCTACCACGTCATCCGCGTGGCGAGGCGAGCTGGATAACACCCACATCCATCGCCGCCATATCTTCGATCTGCCTGGCATGCCCGGCATGAATACCGGCGCGCTCTCGTCGCCACCGGTTGAGCGCCTGTACGAATACATGACCTCGCGCGATATGGCCAACTACGGGCAGCGCTTCACCGAGTGGATACAGACACGCCACGGCGCCGACGCCGCGCTGGCGGCTGGCACAGGCACGGAACTGCGCGACCGGCTGGTGCAATACCTGCGCGACGAGGTATACCTCAAGCGGCTGCACGAGTTGAACCTCTTCGATCTGCTAGAGATTTGTTGCGTGGAGCCAGGCGAACGCGCCGATCACAAGATCGAGAATATATTACTGGCGCATCTGCAACACATTGGCGGCCTGGCCCGCGAGCTGGTGGCCTTCGAGGCGCAACTCTGGCACGAGGGCAGCGGCATGCTCAGCACCAGCCTCTACATGGGCATGAGTTGGAAGAACGGCTCGCAGCGTCGTATCCTCGATCGCGCGCGCAGCCGCCTGGGCGCCATCGCCAAAGAAGGGGCCAGTCCCATGGTCGCCAGCGCGATTGACCCGCACCGGCTACAACTCGCCTATGGGCAGCACGCCATCAGCCTGGGCACGATTCCTGACTTTTATCAGGAAGCCAACAGCAGCATGGGCGAGTTCATGCGCCACCAGTCCTACTGGTTCGACCAGACCGGTCAGCGTCCCTACGGCCAGAGCCGCGCTCCCGTCTTTAGCTCCGGCGAAATGGAGCGGCTGGTGATGCATGGCGATGCGCTGGACGAGATCGACACGGGTGGTGGCAAGCGCACGCTGCCAGAGCGTATCATCCGCCATGTACAGCGCGGCGCGGGCGATGCTCCTACGTGGGCAGCGCAGAGTCAACCGGGGAGCGGTTACACGCCAACCTCGCCGTCCAACGGCCAGTATCCCCCCCAGCAGCCAGCGCGGCCGCGCGGCGGCTATGGCGGTGGCAGTGGTGGATCAGGCGGCTATGGTGGCGGCGGGAGCAACAGCTTCTAGTCCCGGACCATACACACAAGTACAATTGGATGTACATTGCGGTGGTGTGCTTCCGTCCTTCTTACCGGGCGGCGTATGCTGAAGTGCAGTAGTCCAAGGTAACGCACCGCCAGCGCGCCGATAGCGGCTATAGGCAAGGAGCAAGGTGTGGCGAGCACGACGCCGATTCGCTTCCGACCAACGATCGTCCTCTGTGTAGGCGACCGTGGCCGCGAGGTGGGCGCGCAACTCTCCACCCTGCTGCCGGGGCTGGATGGCGCGCGACAGGCGGGCATCGCGCTGCTCGCCGTGGATGACCTGCGCGACGACGACAACACCCTGCTCGGCACGTGGTACGATCCAGGGCTGAGCGCGGTTGCCAGCCAGCCTGGTCCGCTCCCCGACGACACCCCTGTCAGCATCGACCGCCGTCCGCTGCCCACGCTGGTGATCGAGGGGCTGCGCGGCCAACACTACGAACACTACACCCGCCCGACTCCCGACGCCCAATTGCGCCGTGGCGTGCTGGATGACGCCGTGGTGGGGCACATTCGCGACAATGGCTACAGCGTGCCGCGCGCGATGGCCGTCGTCTGGATCGTGGCCGCCGCCGATTCTCCGCTGCTGCTGGAGGTTACGCGTGCCGTGCGCACGGCAATGCGCAGCGAGAGTGTTGAATCGTGGGTGTTGCTGGCGCTGCCCAACATGTATCCGCACAACCCCGACGAGCACCTGGCGCAGGAAGAGCGAGTCGCCGATCAACCCTGGCGCGAGCTGCTGATGGGCGACGACATTCCTGGACACCCGACCTCCTCACCCTCATTGGCGACCTACGCCTATCTCTTCGAGACCCACGACGAGAAAGGCCATTTTTGGGAAGGCCCCGATGAGGTGGCCTATGGCGCGGCTGAGGCGATCTTCGTGCTCACCGCCACCGGCATCACCACCACGCGCGAATTCGAGGAAACACTGCGCCACAGCATGCCCAACATGGTGCGCCAGCCGTTCGAGCGGATGAGCAGTGTCGGCACCAGCCGCCTCACCTTTCCCCGCGCGCAGGCCGAACTCTACTGCGCCAGCCGCCTGGGAGCGACCATCCTCGACGAATGGGCGCCCGAAAAAGCCGCCGATCTCTCCGACCAGGAGCAGCGCCGCGAAGCCAGCGAGGCCCGCCGCTACCTGAGCAGCATCAACGCCGAGATGCGCGATAGCGATTCCGTGGTAGCCGCGCTGCGCCGCAATGAAGGACGCCGTTCGCGCCGCCGCTCCCGCGAGCATCAACTGCCGCCAGATAATGCCGCCGAGACGCTCATCTTCCGCCACTTTAGCCAGCCGGTCATCCGCCGCTATGTCACGGCGCGCAAAGATTTGCCTGCCGCGCTCGAAGACCAATTGCCACGCGCCGAAGAAGGATTTGCCGCCTGGCAGGAGGCAGTCAAACCGGCATGGGACCGTTACGGCCACGACACCGAGCGCGCGCTCTCAGCGGCAACCAACAATCAGGTGCTGGAAGGCGCCATCGGCGTCGAACGCGCCTACGCCTATATGGATGGGCTGAATCAGGCGCTGCTCACCGAGCAAGAGAATCAAGCGCTTACCCGTGGCTCACGCCAGGCCCGCTACCTACGCTTCCTGGAAGATCTGGAGGAAAAGAGCAAAGGCCCCTGGGAGGTCGATATCACTCGCCAGCTCGATGAGCCGGAGCCGACCCGCGAGGATGCGCTGATGGAGCGGCTGACGGCGCGCTACCGCTGGCTGCGGCGACACCGGCCCGCCATCGCCACATTCGTTGGCGCGGGACTGGTGATCGTTCCCGCGATGACGCTCCTGCTCGACGCGCTTTTCAGTGCGCCTGCGCGCGCGGGACTTTTCTCGACGCCGATGCTGACGCTCTATACCCTGGCGCTGGTGGCGCTCGCCTCGTGGGGGTACGCGTCCTGGCGACGGCGGCAACGCGAAGAGGCGCTCAACGACCTGCGCAGGGTCTACCGGGCGATGTACCGCTTCCGCTGCGACGAGTATGAGGACGAGCTGCGGGCGGGCGTCACGTTCGGTCTGCGCCAACGGGCGGAGCGTATTCTGGATCGGCTTGCCAACTGGGAGCGCTTCATTGGCGAGATTGCGCGCACACTCCGCGACGAGGCCGACAGCATCGAACTGCACCTGTTCAATGGCGCGGTGGGGCGGCGCGATATTCTGGTGGCCAATCGCCGGCGGATGCGTCTGGATGGCTACTCGCTGCGGCGCTTCGAGGAAGACGTGAGCAAGCTGCGTCAGATTCGGCCCGTCGAGGGCGCGCCGTGGCACAGCAACCAGCACGAACTGCTGTTGCGCTTGCGCGAGAGGATGCACACAGACATCACCGCCAGCCTGGTGGATTCTCCGGTGCTGACGCTGCTGCCACCCATCCGCGAGTATTGCCACGAAATCGTGCGTCCGTATCTCACGGGCGATCTGGTCTACCTGAGCGGCGCGCTCGAAGCGCTGCCCGCCGACGCCTCGAACAGCCTCTTCGATACGCTGATCGACCGGTCGGTAATTCTCTATCAGCCAGAGGATCAGCCGCGGGCGGCTACAGCATTCATGGCGGCGCGTGAAGAAGATAAGCTGACCATCCTGAGCACAAGCAAACATCGCGGGCTGGTAACGCTGGGGCTGGAAGACCGCGAGTGGCTGGCGACGCTGCGGCTGCTCCCCGGAGGTACCACGCCGACATTCTGGCGTCATCGCACGGTGCATACCCATCCATCGCTGCCGACGCCGCAATGGACCTCCGATACGATCAAGATGCAGCGCAAGCGCACACAGGGTTAGAACTGAAGGATAGGCAGCCTGCCGATGATGACCAATCCCTACGGCCAGACGAATCCGCGACCGGGAGCCACCACACCCGCACAGACGCCGCCAGTGGGCGAATTCACCCCACGGATACTGCTTGCCGTGGCCGCCATCTACAATCCGGCGATTCTGATTGGCTATCTGCTCTACCTCTATGGACCAAGCAATAGCTGCGTGCTCGGCGGTCTGTGCAACTTCGGTAGCTTTCCCGGCATTGTCCAGCTGCTCTTGCTGATCGTCGGCGCTGGCACGCTCGGCGCGGTCGTCTTCGTGCCGCTCTGGTGGCTGCTGGATGAGGCGCGTCCCGCCCGCGATATCGTCAGCCGCACGGCACGCGATGCGGCGCGATTTGTCACCATTCGCCCGCTGATGGTCGGCTACGGTGCGGCGCTGTCCCTGCTGCTCTTCATCGGCCTGCTGATGCACCGCATCCCGGCGTCACTATTTCTGCTGGGTCTCACGTCGGCGATCATCTGCTTCTGGTGCGCCGCCGCCAGCGAGTTTACCCCCACACCCATTGCGCGCGCGCCTTCTCAGCCACCACAACTGCCTCAACCACCTCAACCGCCTCAAC
>DAHUXT010000091.1 GCA_027307065.1 Ktedonobacteria bacterium | reverse complement strand
CGCCAATGCCCGCATACCGGATCGTCTGGAGCAGCATCGCTGCGTCGGGCGCGATGTCATCTACCAGGCGCGCGGCCTCATCGGCGGGGGTGGCGAGTATCACCGCATCGGCAGCCAGCGTAGTGTCGTCGTCCAATTGTAGAGTGAATCGTCCATCGTCGCTGCGCGCAACGTGTGTCGCGATGATATTCAGCCGCAGCGTGCCCGTGAGCCTGGCGACGAGCGCATCCACCAGCGTCTGGTTGCCGTCGTCAAATGAGAGAAACGCGGGCATCTCAGGCATTGCGGGCGCGTCCGGTGGATGCGTGTGCCCGTTGGAGCGCAACCCCCGAATGACGCTGCCACGGCTGCGTTCGAGCGCGGCAAATTGCGGGAACGTCGCCTGGACGCTCTGGCGCTCAGGTTCGGCATTGAAGACGCCCGCCATCAGCGGCTCGGCCACCCGCCGCAGCGCCTCGTCGCCGAACCGTCTGCGCACGAACGACGCCAGCGACTCATCGTCGGTGGACCTGCGGCGCGGCAGCATCAGATCGAGGGCGACGCGCAGCTTGCCCCGTGGCGAAAAGAGCGGCGAGCGCAGAAACGGCGTCCACTGGGTCGGCGCCAGCAGGTGCAGGCCAGCGGGCAGAGGCTCCGGCTGGCCATGGTGCAGCACAAACGTGCGGCTGTTCTCGCGGTTGACAAAGAGGAACCGCTGGTCCAGGTTGAGGGTTCGCGCCAATGCCAGCGCCCAGGGTTTACGGGTCAGCAGCCCATCGGGGCCAGCTTCCAGCACCCATCCGGGTCCGTCTCCGTGCCGCACCTCCTCTGAGCGTATCTTGCCGCCCCAGTGGTCGGACGCCTCGATCACGCTGTACGTGATGGGTAGCCCACGGCGCTCGATGGCCTGCTGCAGATGCCACGCGGCGCTCAATCCGCTGATGCCGCCGCCGAGAATCGCCACATGGACCACCTCGCGGGATGGATTCGCGTCAGTCATGACTGGGCGCTGCGTATTCATGGACGAAATCAACCAGGCGCTTGACGTTGTCGGTTGGGGTTCCAGGAAGGATGCCGTGGCCGACGTTGAAGATATGGCCCGCGCGGCCACCCGCCTGCTCCAGCACGGTCTGTGCCCGCTGCTTCAGCGCTTCCCATGGGGCAAAGAGCGCCACCGGATCGAGGTTGCCCTGAATGGCCACACCCTCACCAATCCGCTGCCACGCGGCATCCAGATCGACGCGCCAATCCACGCTGATAACGTCGGCGCCGGTCTCGCGCATCGCCTCCAGGTAGCCGCTGGTGTCGGTGGCAAAGTGGATGATCGGCACACCCGCCTGGCGGGCAATGGCGAGCGCTCGTTGTGTGTACGGCAGCGCGAACGCGCGGTAGTCGGCGGGCGAGAGTTGGCCGACCCAGCTATCGAAGAGTTGCAGCGCCTGCGCCCCAGCACGCGCCTGTGCCAGTAAATATTCGCCGACGACCTCGCTCAGCTTGGTCATCAACTCGTGCCAGGCGGCGGGTTCGCCCATCATCAGGCCCTTCACCTGGGCGTAGTTGCGGCTGCTCTTCCCCTCGATGGCATACGCGGCCAGCGTGAACGGCGCGCCACTGAAGCCGATCAGCGGGATGTTGCGCCCGTCGAGGTGCGCCCGCGCCAGCCGGATCGCCTCCAGGGTGAAGGGCAGCGTCTCCTCTGGCGGTGGCACCCGCAGCCGCTCGATGTCCTCCGCCGTCCGTATCGGATTGCCGATGATGGGTCCCTCGCCCTCGGCAAAGCGCAGATGCAGCCCCATGCCTTCGAGCGGTGGCAGAATATCGGCAAAGATGATGGCAGCGTCGAGATCGAACGCCTCGATTGGCTGCAATGTCACCTCACAGGCAAGTTCCGGCGTCTTGATCATCGTCAGCAGGGGATGATGCTCGCGCAACTTGCGGTATTCCGGCATGTAGCGTCCCGCCTGGCGCATCAGCCAGATGGGCGTCGTATCAGTCGCCTCGCGACGACAGGCGCGTAGCAAGCGGCTCTCGGTGGGCGTCGCGGCCATCATTCGGCTCCGTTCAGCCAGCGCGCGGCGTCTTTGGCGAAGTAGGTGAGAATCATGTCGGCTCCAGCGCGCCGGATGCTGATGAGGCTTTCCAGCGCGCAGCGTCGCAGATCGAGCCAGCCGTTGGCTGCCGCCGCGTGCAGCATCGCGTATTCGCCGCTCACCTGATAGGCCGCCACGGGCAGCGGAAAGGTCTGGCGCACCTCGGCCAGCACATCCAGATAGGGCAGCGCGGGCTTGACCATCAGCATATCCGCGCCCTCGGCGACATCCAGCGCCACCTCACACATCGCCTCGCGCCGGTTGGCAGGATCCATCTGATACTGGCTGCGGTCGCCGAACGCTGGCGGACTCTCGGCTGCGTCGCGAAATGGTCCGTAGAAGCCGCTGGCGTATTTGGCGGCGTAGCTGAGAATGGCGGTGTGGTCAAATCCCTGCTCATCCAGCGCGGCGCGAATGGCGCCCACCATGCCGTCCATCATGCCCGACGGCGCGATGATGTCCGCTCCCGCCTCGGCATGCGCCACCGATGCGCGCCCCAGCAATTCGAGCGTCAGGTCGTTCAGCACGTAGCCTTCAGGCAGCCGCCGCGTAAAATGACTGGTTCCCGGCGTATTGATGATGCCGCAGTGGCCGTGATCGGTGTACTCGCAGAAGCAAATATCGGAGATGACGACCATCTCGGGCGCGGTCTCTTTGATGGCGCGGATCGCCTGTGGCACGATGCCGTCGCCGTCGTAGTGTTCGCTGCCAGTCGCGTCTTTGCTGGCAGGGATGCCAAACAGCACGACCGCTGGGATGCCGAGCGCGACGATCTCGCGAATCTCGTTACGCAGACGATCCACCGACCACTGATACTGGCCCGGCATGGAGGCTATCGGCTGGCGAATGTCGCTGCCGTGGCGCACGAATAGCGGCAAGATAAAGTCCGATGGCGCGAGGTTGGTTTCGCGCATCATCTGGCGCATAGCGCCGCTCAAGCGCAGCCGGCGCGGACGTACCGCCGGGAAGCCAGCCGGTTGCGGTTGCGTTGGCGCCTGGTGCTGGCTGGTTCGGCTCCGGGAAGTCATCATCGCTGTCTGCGCTCCTGTTCTATCGGTGTCATTGCGCGAAATAGGCGACGAGCGCCTGGGTCAGCCCGGCAAGCGTGTGCTGAGACGCTGTCACGGTTGCTATCAGCCCCAGTGATTCGACTGCCTGGGCCGTGTTGGGACCGATGCACGCGAGGCAGACGGCGCGCAAGGATCGCGGATCGCCCCCCTCGGATTGTAGACGTCGCACGAGATTATGCGCTGTCGAGCCGCTCGTGAGCGTGATGGCGTCTACGCCACCGTTCGCCAAAAGGGCGGGCAGATCGACCCCGCCGCGGCTCATCCCCGGCTGATAGGCGGCCACCGCTGTCACATGCGCGCCACGATGCGCGAGCGCCCGCGTCATCTCACTATCGGCCAGAACGGACTGAGGTAGTAGTATCCGCGCGCCCGAAATGTCCGGGAAACTTTGCGCCATTTCGACCGCGCTAAAGCTTTCTGGCACCATCTCCACCCGCAGACCAAGGCTCGCCTCAGTCGCCCGCGCTGTAGAAGGACCAATGGCGGCCACCCGCAGCGATGCCAGGGTTCCTGCGTGCATGCCGAGCGCCGCGAGCCGTTGCGCCACCGCATCCACCGTATTCGTGCTTGTGAGCGCCAGCCAGTCAAAGTGTCCCGTGGCGGCGGCACGCAGCGCGTCGTCCAGTGGTCCGGTGTTATCGGGCGGGGCAATTGCCAGACAGGGATAGCGATAGACCGTCGCCCCCTCCGCCTGGAGCATCCCCTCCAGCGCCGCCGCCTGATGTTCGGCGCGGGTGACGATGACCACCGTCCCTGCAAGCGCGTTCATCGGTCTTCGGCCTCCAGCAATTCATCGGCGTGCTGCGCCAGCGCCATCGTCGCCAATTGCTGGCCAAGCGCGCGCGCGCCCTTCGCAGAGGCGACGCCCTCCAGCGAGACATCTACCTGGCGCGAGCCGTCCGGAGCGGTGACGCGACCTCGCAGCGTGAGCCGCCGCAGACGCACCTCGGCATACGCCGCGACAGGAACCGCGCAGCCGCCGCCCAGCGCCGCCAGAAATGCCCGTTCCGCGGTGACGGCCAGCGTGGTACCCCGGTGTGCGAGCGGCGCTAAGAGGTAGCGCGACGTCTTATCATCACGGCATTGTACCGCAAGCGCGCCCTGCCCCGGCGCCGGAAGCATCGTCTCCAGCGGCAGTTGTTGGCTGATCTCGTCTCCGCGACCCAGCCGATCGAGTCCCGCCAGTGCCAGCACGATAGCGTCATATGGCCCGTCGGCGGCCATCGCCTTGCGCAAGCGGGTATCCACGTTGCCGCGAATGTCGAGCATCCGCAGGTCTGGCCGCGCCACCAACAATTGCGCTGCCCGTCTCCGGCTGCTCGTGCCGACCGACGCATGCGCTGGTAATGTTTCGAGCGTGTGGCTACCCCGGCTGACGAGCGCATCATGAGGATTCGCCCGCTTGGGGATCGCGCCGATGGTCAGTCCCTTGCTCTCGTCGGTGGGCAGGTCTTTCAGGCTGTGCACGGCCAGATCAATCGCGCCGGAGCGCAGTGCGGCCTCTAACTCCGCCGTGAAGACGCCTTTGCCGCCAATCTGTGGCAGCGGCGTATCGAGTGTCGCGTCGCCCTGAGTCTTGAGTATCTCGATGCCGACGGTTAACCCAGGCCAGGCACGCAGCAGCAGTTCGCGCACGTGCTGTGCCTGCCAGAGCGCCAGCGCCGAGCCGCGTGTGCCAATCCGTACCGCAGCCATCGGGCTAGTCATCGTCGGCGTCCGATCCAGCGGAATGCCGAGACGCGTCGAGGTTGAACAGTTTGCGGACGGCGTGATTGTAGTCGAAGTGATCGCCGTAGGCCGCGCGCGACTTCAGCGTGACGGTAGGAGTATGCAGCAGCTTGTTGACGATGCGTTGCGCCATCTGTGCCACCACGTCGCGCTCGTGGGCGTCCAGCCCAGGCAGCCGGTTGAGCGCTCGCTCGAGTTCCGCCTCGGCGATGGCATCGGCGTGGCTTCGTAGCTCGGTTAGCACCGGGACAATGCGCCGGCTGGTCAGCCAGTGAGAATAGCGCAGCACCTCTTCGTTGATGATGCCCTCGACCTGATCCACCTCGGCCTCACGCAGCATCCGGTGTTGCGCCACAACCGTCTGCAAATCGTCGATATCGTAGAGGCGAGTCGTCGCGCCAGCATGTTCTGCTGGAGAGATGTTGCGCGGCATGCCGATGTCTATCAGCAGCAGTGGGCGCTCCTGGCGCTCGCGTATGTCTGTGATGATGTCGTCCATCCTCAGAAATGCCTGGCGGGCGCTGGTAGCGGTGATGACCGCGTCGGCGCTGGCGATGATCTGCCGCAATTCATCCCATGGTCTTGCCTGAATACCTAGCTGCGCCGCGAGTTCCTGCGCGCGCCACGCGTTGCGGTTGATGACGGTGATGTCGCCCAACCGGCGCTGCGCCAGCGCATCCGCTGCCAATGTGGCCATCTCACCCGCGCCCACCACGACGATGCGCGGTTGCTCGACGGTGGCCATCTCGCGCTCGACGAGCAGCACGGCGGCGTGGCTGACCGAGCGCGTGTGATGGCTGATGGCGGTCTCGGTGCGGGCGCGTTTGCCGGTATGCAGCGCGGCGGTGAACAGGCGGTTGAGTATCGGACCGCTCGTGCCAGTCTCGCGCGCGTGGCTCAGCGCCTCGGTGAGCTGGCGCATGATCTGCGTCTCGCCTAGCACGAGCGACTCCAGTCCGGCGGCAACGCGCATGAGATGGCGGACCGCCGCTCGTCCTTCACGGCGATAGTGCGAATCCAGCAGCGGCCCTGTAGAAACATCGCGCGCGCTGAGCAGGCAATCCACTATGGCGTCCTGGGCCTGGTCAGGATCCTCGCTGGTGGCGAATACTTCATACCTGTTGCAGGTGGAGAGGACAACCAGTTCGTCGATGATTCCATGCCGCAGCGATGCCAATAACGGCAGCAAATGCTCATCGTCCGCTTGCAGCCGCTCGCGTACCGCTAACGGCGCCGTCTGGTAGTCCAATCCGACAAGAACAGGTATCATACGCGCTTCACTCATCCGTGTTTCCGCATCATCTGCCATCATCTGCCATCACATTGAGCGTCCCGTTGCCTCGCGGGCGCGCTGGGAACCGCCGCAGCAGTCCGGCGCACAGGTGTCTGGCCTGGTCCCTTCCGACCCGAGAAAGCGTCGCTCCGCGCCAGGCTGGATGCGCTCAGCGATGAGCTGACGGATCATCTCTACAAACGTGGGATGCGTGCCCACCGTTTGCGCGCGGGCCATCGTCATGCCCAGCTCGTCCGCCAGTTGCCGCGCCTCCACATCGAGATCATAGAGCACCTCGACATGATCGGACAGAAACCCAATTGGCGCAACCACCACGGTATCATCGCCTTTATCATGGAGTTCGCGCAGGGTTTCACAGATATCGGGTTCCAGCCAGGGTTGCGTCGGCGGGCCACTGCGACTCTGATACACCAGTTCCCACCGCGGGATGCCCACGTCTTCTGCGACGAGCCGCGCCGTCTCGCGTAACTGGCTGACGTAGCGGCTGCTCTGTGCCATGCCTAGCGGGATGCTATGCGCTGTGAAGACCACCATCGTCGATGCCCGCCGCGGCTCGGCAATCGTTGCCAGCGCGTCACGAACCCGGTCGGCATTGGCGCGGATAAAGTCCGGGTGATTGTAGAACTTTCGCAGCGTGCTTACCCGTGGCGCGTCGGGACCAACCTCCGCCTGCGCGCGCTTGATGTCTTCGAGATACTGGCGGCATCCTGAATAGGAGCTGTACGCCGACGTGATGTAGGTGAGCGCGTGGCGCCTGCCATCGCGCACCATCTCTCGCAACGTATCCGGCAGCAGCGGATGCCAGTTGCGGTTGCCCCAATAGATCGGCAGGCCGATGCTGTGCGCGTCGAGCGATTGCCGCAGCGCCGCGATCAGGTCACGGTTCTGCTGATTGATAGGGCTGACGCCGTCGAACAGCTCATAGTGGTGCGCCACCGACAACATGCGCTCGCGAGGCACGTTGCGTCCGCGCAGGACGTTCTCCAGAAATGGCATGATGTCGTCCGTACCTTCCGGCCCGCCAAACGACAGGACAAGAATGGCGTCGTAGGGTAGCGGCGATGCGCTGGCCTCGGTGGCAGCGGTATCTGTCATAGTTTACCTGCTGGTCGCATCGGCTTGACTGAGCTGTACAGGCGGCTTCGTGCCGACGTAGACAACGCCATCGCGCACCTCGACTTGATAGGTAGGCACTGGCGCGCTGGCGACTCCATCGACAACCTTGCCGGTCTCCAGATCGAACTGAGCGAAGTGCCATGGACACGTCACGATACACGCCTCGTCACTCAGCGAAAGCTCACCTTCGCTCAGCGGGCCACGCGCGTGCGAGCAGCGATTGCTGATGGCGTAGAAGCGTCCGCCCACGTGAAAGAGCGCCACCTGCTGTCCGTTGAGATAGACCACCCGCGCCATACCCTCGGCAATGTCCTCGACGGCGGCGACCTCGGCCCACGCCTCGACGTATTCTTCGGCCTGTCGCGGCTTGGCGATTTTCGGGCCGCCTAGCGCGTCGAGCGACTCGGCCAGCGTCATGCGAATGCAGCTATAGAGCGGTGTATCGCGCAAGGTGTACATGCTGGACTCGGTGTCGCGTAGCTCCTGCACCAGATCGAGGAAATCGGAGGGTTCGTCGGTCTCAAAGGCGACAACGAACTCCTGATCGTCCAGTCCGAATGAGTAGGTAGTATTCAGCTTCACTGCTGGATACTTGCGGCCAATGCGGATGTGCTCGTCCATGATGGCCTGGCGCTCGTCCAATGGAAGTCGATACCACGGCCGCGTCTTGATGAATGGGTAGACGAAAAGATACTTGGCATCGCTCGGCGAGATGATGAGCCGCTCGATGTCTTCATCTGGATTATCGCGAATCTCGTAGATCGAGCGTTTGGTCTGCGAAAGGTACGACGCGCTCAGCCGCAGATAGCCGCCAATGCTGGTCGAGAGTATTGCGGTCGCCAGTTCCTGAATCGGTTCGAGCGACTCGGCGACTTGCCAGAGCAGCAGTTCGATGTCGGCGCGAGTTCCCATCAGACTATACGGCCGGAGCAACATCCGGCGATTGAACGACTCGATAATCTCGACCAGTTCCAGCTTGTGTTGCTTCTGACGCTCAGCTGGGAGCCTTCGCCATTGGGGATCGATCGTGTAAAAAGCGAAACGGACATACTGGCGCTTCGTTGCGCGGGCGCGTGGCTTGGGCGCGGCGGCGGGCGCGACTTGTGGCCGATATGTGGTAGTGTCTTGTGCCATGACGTGTCTTTTCGCGTTCACTCGCGGACTACGCATTATCACTCACACTATAACGAAACGGTCACAAACGTGCCACTGAGTGACAGAGTGGCTACGGATGGCAAGAGGCCCGCTCGCGTTTAACCGAGCGCATTGCCGCATTTGGTGCAAAAGCGCACGCCCGCCGCATTGCGTGTGCCGCAGCGGCTGCAATTTCGGCCCGCGACGCCAACAAGCAACGAACGGCCACAATTGGTGCAGAAACGATCGAGGGCGCGATTGGGCCGCTGGCAATGCGGGCACGTCACCCATGCCTCCTGCGCCCCGGTCGCGTGCGCCGGTCGCTGCTGTGCGCTGGCAGCGGCTCCTGGGCCGAGCGGGGTTCCACAGTTGGTGCAGAAACGCTGTTGCGGCGCATTGGGCGCTCCACAGCGCGGGCAACTGATCGCCGGAGTAGGCGCGCGGCCAGCCGTGACTCGTGGCGACGGGCCAGGGATGGGCATCTGCGCGGCCATCGCCTGCTCCAGCGCGATCGCCATGTCGGTCGCCTGTTGGAAACGTTCGGAGGGGTCTTTTTCGAGCGCCTTCATGACCACGGCCTGTACCGCCAGCGAGATGCGCGGGTTCCGCAGCGACGGTGGGGGTACCGGCTCATAGATATGCGAGTGTGCCAGCGCGGTATAGTTGTCGGCCTCGAAGGGGGTGTGACCCGTCAGCATCTCATAGAGCATCACGCCGAGTGCGTAGATATCGCTGCGGGCGTCCACCATATTGCCTCGGCACTGCTCTGGCGACATGTACTCCGGGGTTCCGACGCCCGCGCCTGTGTGTGTGATGACGTTCGAGCTGGCTACCACCTTCGCGATGCCAAAGTCGCTGAGCACCACACGGCGGCTGAGCGATTCCTTTCCCATCGCATTCACATCCACGGGCCGCTGCGTGTCCATCAGCACGTTCACCGGCTTCACATCGCGATGGACGATGCCTTGCGCATGCGCGTACGAGAGCGCGGACGCCAGATCGTGAATGATGCGTGGAATGTCGGCAAATGAAAACGTGCGGCTCTCCATGTAATCCTTGAGGTTGCCGCCGCTGATGTATTCCATCGTGATGAACAGATGCCCGTGCTCCCGGCCGGCGTCATGCACGATGATGATGTTCGGATGGCGTAGCCTTGCCATCGCTCGTGACTCGATCTCGAATCGGTCAACGAAGTTTTGGTCGGCAGCGTAGTAGGGTGGAAGCACCTTCACAGCCACGCGGCGGTCGAGGCGCGCCTGGTAGGCACGATAGACCCTCGCCATGCCACCCTGACCAATCAGCTCCTCGATCACACAATGGCCAAGGGTCATGCCGATCAACCCGTCGGCGCCCTGGTCATTTACCTGTTCTGCCACCCCTACGGCCCTTCTCGCAGAGAACAAGCACCACGACTAGCGGTAGACGAAGACCAGCAGTGTCTGCCCAACCTGGACCTTATCGCCGTCTTCCAGCGGGTGTTCGTTGACCCGCTGGCCATTGACGACCGTGCCATTGGCGCTGTTCTCGTCGCGCAGCAGGTAGCTGCCATCCGGCATCCGGTTGATGGATGTATGAGTGCGCGAAACTGCCAGATCTTCGAGGAAGATATCGCTGTCGCGGCTGCGGCCAATGGTAATACGCTCTTTGCGAATGTCGTAGTTCCGCCCCGGCTCTTTGCCCTCGCTGATAACGAGTTTCGCCTCGCCCTGGGCGCTCTGCGGGCGCGCTACAAAGGTGCGCTGATCCTCAGGGTAGCCGCCGCCGTTGCTGTAATCCTGACGCCCATAGGGCGGCGCGGCAGGGGCAGGCACCGGCGCGTTATTCCAATCCTGGCGTCCCGGCGCGGGCTGATTCGCTGGAGCGCCACCCCACTGAGCCGACGGCTGCGGCGCGGGTTGCGGCGCAGGCTGTTCCCAGCCACGCGGCGTCGTCGGAGGCGCATTCCATCCCTGCTGTAGGTCGGCCTGCTGATTCCAGTCGTTGCGGTCATTGCGAGGCGCATCCCAGCCGCCCTGGGCCGGTCCCTGCGCGGCGGGCTGGCCGCCCCACTGTGGCGCGGGTTGTGGCGCTTGATTGGGGGCATCCATCTGACCGCCCCACTGCGGCGACGACGCGGGCTGTTCGCCCCAGCCGCCACCTGAGGGCGAACCCCACCCTGCCTGCGCGCCACCACGTCCGGCGTTGGCTGCGGCCGGTCCGTTGGGGCTGCCGTATGCTGGCCAATCGCCACCCGACGTAGGGCCGCCGTAGTTTGGTCGCCCGGCGGGATCGCGCTGGCCGTTGTACTCGTCGTTCCATGGCGCTGGGCGCATCCGGTTGGGCTGGCTCACTGGCGCGCGCGACTGCCCGTACGGTCCCTGATGGGCGTCGTAGCCGATGCCGTTGGAGGTCTTGCGTGCCTCGCCGTTGCTGCGCAGCACCATCACGAACACCAGCAGAATCGCGAGGACGACCACCAAGCCCCCCGCCGCGACCAGCACAGGGCCGGTGATTCCAGCCATCACTGGCAGGTGTGTGTATCCAGATGTCAGATTCATGATAATCATTCCCTTCGCCCAGCCGCTCTCCAAATACTGTCAGCGGGTGCGTACTTCGAAGCGGAGTTCCACGTTGCCAAGCCGCATCATATCACCAGAATGCACTTCAACTTCCTGATAAGGGACTAGCGGCTCGTTATTCAGGCGCGTCCGGTTGAACGCTTTGAGATCTTCCAGATAGAACTTTCCCTGGCGGTAACTCATGCGCGCGTGCTGGCGTGAGACGGTCTGTGACGGATCGAGCGGCAGCAGATCGATGTCTGGGCGCGTGCCACGCTGTGGGTCACTGCGTCCCATCACCATCTCCGGCGCTGTCAATACGAACGTCTGACCGTTCCCGGCAATCAACGTGCCAAGACCTGGCTCCCCAGCGGGCGCGGTGGTGCCACGTTCTGGCAGTGGCAGCGCCTCGATTGCGTCGAGAAACGCGCGCGGCGTCTGGAAACGCTCGGTCGGCTTCTTGGATAGCGCTCGCTGGAAGAAGACATCGTACTCCGCCCCGAGTTCAGGTCGCAAAGCGCGTGCCGACGGTGGCGGATTATTGAGATGTTGCATCACGACGTCCCATGCGTGTTCGCCATCGAAGGGAACGCGCCCCGTGAGCATCTCGAAGAAGACGCATGCCAGCGAGTAGAGATCGGCGCGGGTATCGGCCCGGCGGCTATTCTCCACCTGCTCTGGCGCGACATAGAACGGTGTGCCGACGAAGAAGCCGGTGACGGTGATATCGCGCGATTCGTTGCTGCGCGCCAGCCCAAAGTCGGTCAGCTTGACGACGCCATTCACGCTTAGCAGCAAGTTCTGCGGCTTGATGTCGCGATGGACGATGCCCTGCTCGGCGGCTGTGACCAGCCCGGCGGCGGACTGCTCGATCACGTCGATCGCGCGCCGCACCTCGAATGGGCCGCCCGTGAGTATGGCGTGCTTCAGGTTGTGGCCGTCGACGTAGTCCATGACGATAAAGAGGCTGCCGCGATCCTCGCCAGAATCTACCGGACTGACGACATGGGGACCAGACAGCCGCTTGAGCAACTCGAACTCGCGCTGGAAACGTTCCGCCAACTCGGAATCCGCGGCTGCCTCCCGGCTGAGCACCTTGACCGCGTAGAGACGGTTGGTTTCGAGATCCCGCCCGATGTAGACCGTAGCCATGCTGCCGCGGCCACGTTCGTCGATGAGCTTATAGCGATTCTTGAGAACTCGTCCGAGCATGCGTGAACCCGCTCCGCCTTCCCCTCAGAACCATCGCCAGTACAGTGCTTGATAGTCGGTTGTGTACGCGTGACTCGGCCCCATTATAGCAATGTCTGGCCCTCAGCCGCAACGCCCGATTCCGAAAGGGATAGTGGCGCGCGGCATTTGTCGCCGCTGCGTTCGTCACTGATGAGCTTGCTAACCAGTTCATATCCCAGTGTAACCGACCCAGCACACCCGCATCTGGTATTGCGTCACAACTCCGCCGAATCGCTGTCTCCGTAGCTGGCCGCCGCGACTTCGTCACCGTTGGAACCCAGTGTCGAGAGAATCTCGCCCAGATGATTGAAACTAACGTTGTGGCCCTCATCAGGATAGAAGGTAGCATGGCATCCGGGAATAGCTTCTGCCAGTTCATGCCCCATCACTGCGGGCGCGTTAGGGTCCTGCTCTCCGTGCCAGAGATACACTTCGACGCCGCGAATATCGGCAATCCTGAAGCCCCAATTCTGCTGAAAGACTCGCATGTCTTGCGCATGTGCACGCGCGCCATGGCGATATGGCTCGGTCAATTGTTCTCGCATGACTGGTGTTATGTGCTTCGGAATAGCCACCACTGGTGCACCCGTTTC
>DAHUXT010000090.1 GCA_027307065.1 Ktedonobacteria bacterium | reverse complement strand
GCAAGGTGCGTCCCTATCGCCAGAATTTCGGCCCCTTCGCCACTAATGTCCACACGCTGCCCTACCCATATGTGTACCGCTGCTCGCAGCATAGCGGCACCGACGGCGCGGAGTGTCATGAGTGGCGCGATGCCCTGGAGCAAGCCTTCTTGACGCGCATCCCCACCGATCAGGTGGCGGCGATCATCGTCGAGCCGGTGCAGGGCGAGGGCGGCTTTGTCGTGCCTCCGGCGCATTTCTTGCCCGAGCTGCGTGAAATCTGTACGCGCCACGGCATTCTGCTGATCATCGACGAGGTGCAGAGCGGATTCGGGCGCACCGGCAAGATGTTTGCCATCGAGCATTTCGGCGTTGAGCCGGACCTGATGCTCATGGCGAAGTCGCTCGCGGGTGGTCTGCCACTTGCCGCTGTCGTCGGGCGCGATACCTACATGGATGCGCCGCTGCCTGGTGGCCTTGGCGGCACATATGGCGGCAATCCGGTGGCATGCGCCGCCGCGCTGGCCGTGTTGGATGTCTTCGCGCGCGACGAGCTGGCAGATCGGGGACGTGCATTGGGTGAACGGGCGATGGCCCGCATGAATGGCTGGCCCGACCGCTATCCGCTCGTGGGCGAGGTGCGGGGGCTGGGCGCGATGGTGGCGACCGAATTGGTGACCGACCGCGCCAAGCGCACCCCAGCGACCGATGCGGCGGCGCGGATTCTGATAGAGGCGCGCGCGTGTGGGCTGATTCTGATCAAGGCGGGCCTTTTCGACAACGTCATCCGGCTGCTGATGCCGCTCGTCACGACCGATGACGAACTCGCCGAGGGGCTAGATATCCTCGAAGCATCGCTCGACGTGGTCAGCCACCTAAGCCACGAGGAATTAGCAGGCAGCCACTAGAACTTCACTATCTGGAGAATCAGGCACAGCAGCGCCGCGAGTACCGCAGTAATCGGCCCGGTGAGCAGCCAGGCGACGATCATGTTGCCCGCGACGCCCCACCGCACCGCCGAGAGCCGATGCCGCGCGCCTACACCCATCACCGAACCCGCGATGACGTGTGTGGTGCTGACGGGTAGCCCAACCCGGCTGGCCGCGATGATGATCGAGGCGGCGGCGGTCTCCGCGGCGAATCCGTCGACGGGACGCAGTTTTACCACGCGCATGCCCATCGTGCGAATGATGCGCCAGCCACCAAAACTGGTGCCCAGACCCATCGCCGTCGCGCTCAGCACGATGACCCACACCGGCACGGCGAACGAGTGCGCGGTGACGGTAGTCGTGCTCTCGTAACTGAGGATGGCCGCCGTGATAACACCCATCGTCTTCTGCGCGTCATTGGATCCGTGGCTAAAAGCGACGAAGGCGGCCGATATGCGCTGCAGCCAGCGCGAGATGCCTGTGACCTGATGCGGCGACGAGCCTTTGAAGACCCATTGCAGGACGACACCAATGATGTAGGCGAGCACCAGGCCAATCGCCGGTGAAAGGATGAGCGAGAGCACAATCTTGAGGATACCGTCGGCTTTGAGCGCGCCAAAGTGCAACGGCGACGCAATGATTGCCGCGCCCACCAACCCACCAATCAGCGCGTGCGACGAACTGCTGGGTAGGCCAAAATACCACGTCAGTAAGTTCCAGCTGATGGCCGCCAGCAGCGCCGCCATCACCGCGACCGGCGTCAGCGCGTTGCGCTGCGCCACATCCGTGCCGACTGTCTTGGCGACCTGTGTGCTGATGAACGCGCCCAAAAAATTGAGCAGCGCCGCCATGACGATGGCGACCCGAGGCGAAAGTACGCGGGTAGAAACGCTGGTGGCAACAGCGTTGGCGGTATCGTGAAAGCCATTGGTGAAGTCAAACGAGACGGCGACGAGGATGGTGAGCACCAGAAAGGCAAGGCTGCCTTTCGGACCCCCAGCGGCAATTGTCGCCAGTGTAGGCAGGTGGATCATATCAGGCATATTTCAGCAGGACTCCGTGCAGGACATCGGCAACATCTTCACAGGCATCGATGGCGCGTTCCAGGTGGTCGTACACCTGCTTCCATTTGAGAATCATCACGGGATCGGACTGCTGAAAGAGCGTCTGGATCGCATTGCGGTAGATGGTATCGCCCTGGTTTTCGAGCCGGTTGATCTCCGTCAGCCGATCGCGGAATGCCGCGCGGTCCTTGTTGAGCCGCCGCAAATATCCCATTGCCTCTTCGATCTGCACACAGGACTGCACGATGAGCTGGGCCATTTCCATCGCGGGGGGCAGCGGCTCCTCGATGCCGCATAGCACGAAGTCGTCGGCGGCAGCCTCCACCAGATCGATCACGTCGTCCAGCGCGGAACTGATGGCGCCAATGTCTTCACGGTCGAGCGGCGTGACGAAAATGCGATTGAGCAAATCATACGTCTCGTGGGTCAATTCGTCGCCCGCGTGTTCAACATCCTTGATGGCCAGCGCCTTTGCGGCGATATCTGTATAGTCATTGAGCATGGCCACCAGCATTTCAGCGCCCTTGCTCACATTCGAGGCAGCGGCCTCGATGAGCCCGTAGAAGCGATCTTCACGCGGCAGCAGAATGGACATGCAAATTCTCCGTGTATATCCCGCAGGGGCACACATGCGCCCCGCGTGTGTCACAAACTATCCGCGCTGATTATAAACAGCCTGGATAGCCGTACGCCAACTGTTCGGCAAGATGCGCGTATTGCGAGCATCATTGCATCATCTGGGCCGGAATATGTCGGAGTCGATTAGGCCGCTGTCTCGTCGGCTGGTGTTGCTGTGGAATTCGCTGCAGCGGAGACATCTGGCGGTAACAGATGTGCGGGCACAGGCGGCAGTGCGCGGTAGATATCGGCACCGGTGCGCCCTGTCCGCCAACTGTGCGCCTTTGCCAGGTCCGCCAGGAACTCGGTTTGCAGATCAGTATGCGTCGCTTGCCAGGCGAGGCTGATGGCTCGGCGAGCGAACGCAATGTTGTTGCGCGGCTCGATCCGCTCGAGATCCTCGAAGAAGAAGCCGCAACTGGTAAACATCGCCTGGCAGTAATACTGCGCATCGAGCAGTTGCTTGGTCGCCTCAACCTTTGCCCGCCGGAGCGGCCGACGGCCATGCGCGCCATAGTTGGTCCAGAACGCCCTGCTGCTTATCCAGTGATTACGAACCGCTAGCCAGGCGTCGCGTGCGCCCCATGGGTCGCGCAGCGTCGTTGTCGTTGTCTCAGCGTAGAGGGAGTCGAGCCGCACGACCAGACGGTTGAGCGCGATGCGCAACGCATGTTTCCATGAGGCGTCGCCTTCGGTGCACTCGCAGCCGGTATCCCAGCGCGCCACCCCGTGCGCGCAGCTCCACGCGCTTGGTATGCGGAGTGTCACTGTGCGCTCTGGCTGGTGCGTCTGCAGGTACTGTGCGAGCGTTGTTACTTCGAAGCCATGGGCGCGGGCGCTATCACGCAGAAGATAGCTCAGGAAATACTGGCGCAGTTGCTTATGGTGACCGTAGAGCTCGCCATCACTGGCGATGATGACCAACTGATCTTCGCCGCGTTCGGCCTTTGCCGCACTAATATGCTGTGGCAAATAGGTCGCCGCGAACTTGTCCGCGTTGCTCGTGACCTCGTCCTCGAACGAGACGCCCGCGCTGAGCGGACCATCGTAGAAAAACACGGTGATGCTGCGGCCACCGGGCAATGCGACCAGATAGGGTTCGCCGGGCGTGATAGGCTCAGCCGCTTGCCAGGGAGCGAGTACCGTGTAGCGCACGCCCTCTTCGGCGAGAATCGAGAGGGTTTCCTGGTCAACGGCAGTCTCGGCCAACCACATACCATCGGCCTTGTGCCCGAATCGATGGGTAAAGTCGTCTAGTCCCCAGCGGATCTGCGTCCGTTTGTCGCGGGTGGTTGCTAGCGGCAGAATCGCGTGATTGTACGCCTGGGCAAGAGCGTTGCCTACGCCGTAGCGTTCGCGGTGCGCTCTGTCGCCGTCGAGAATCGCCTGATACACATCGTGGTGATGCTGTTCGAGCCAGGCAGCGAGCGTTGGACCAAGATCAAAGCTGATTCTGGCGAAGTTGCCCGCCTTGGCGTTTGGGCGATAGCACTCCTCGGTGATCTTCTCATTATAGTTGTCAAATGGCGTCGCGCCGGATTCCTGGGGGATGAGTCCCGTGAACGGGTCTTCGCGAGGCGGCTGATAAAAGTGACCGTAGATACACAGAAACTGATGGACGTTTTCAGTCACTTCACTTCTCGGCTTTCCGTTGAGCAACCAGCATAAGCCATCACATACATAGTGGCATGGCACACTGGTGGTTTGCTCCGCAGGGAGCGCTCGGTATCAGATTGGCGGCGCATGCAGACAGGCATCGGCATCGGCGTCACCCGCTGGTAGCGGCTGCTCCCAGTGCGGGAAGTACAAGAACTGTGCCAGTAGCGTCTGTTGTGCTATTCGCTATCATTGTCGAGTGTAAACGTTGGTCAGGTTGGCTTTCGCCTCGACATATCGCGACGAGATGCCTCAATCCGACCTCGCTCTCACCTATATTGTACCTGAAATGGACGAGCCTGTGGTGCTGTGACAGCCAGGTACTATGATGGCTCAGGACCAATGGAGGTGGCGTGTTTCTCGCACAGTGTGTCTGGAAGCGGGTCACCCCACCCGGTGGCGAGTGGGGTAGCACGCGTCTGGATTCGGGTCGGGCAGCGGCCACCCGCGTGATGGGTGATGGGCTACCCGACCTGGGCGGAACTCAAGAACGACTCATAGGCCTCGCGCAGACGCGGGTAACGTAGCAGGAAGAACGTGGCATACTCGTGATCCAGCGCGTGTGGCTGGCGGATCAGATGCATGCCCACCTCTTTGGGCAGGCGGTTGCCCTTGCGTCCGTTGCAGGCGCGACAGCAGGCGACCAGGTTTTCCCAGGTGCTCTGCCCGCCGCGAGATCGTGGCAAGACGTGGTCAAGCGTCAGCTCGCGCATGTGCTTGCCGCAATACTGACATGTTTCCTCGTCGCGCAGCAAGATGTTGGAGCGCGTTGGGCGCAGCATCATCCGTGGCACGCGCACGTTCGCCAATAGCTGAACGATGACCGGCTCGTCCGTCAAAACACGGCGAGCCTCGATGGCATCCAGAATGACCTGGCGAGCGCGCTCGTCAACGAAGGCCACTTTCTGCTTGGAGAGCAGCACAATCAGTCGTCGCTCCGGAATCACGGAGAGTGGCTGAAGCGATGCGTTCAGAACCAGCACCGGCATCGGCGACTCCCTTCCTTTCCACCCACACAGACACATACACTGCGCAGCAGGCGGAGTCGCGACGAACCGGCTGGGGCCGGGGTAGTTCGGTTATCTCCGCCGTCTATGTCGCCCGCTGACTCGCGCTGTGCGAGCCTGGCGACCGAGACGTGTGTTATCCCGTTTGTGATCACGTGTGTGTTCACAAGCTGGTAACACAAAAAACACGCCCCAAACGGAAGGGGCGCTACATGCATCACCGATGCCTGTATACGCGTTCCTCGCCGTCATGGACGTGCTCCTCGAATCCGTCTCCGCGTGCTGGTGCGACTGGCTTGCCAGTGTACACATCTGCTTTGCGGGTTGGTCGGGGTGAGAGGACTTGAACCTCCGACCTCAGCGTCCCGAACGCTGCGCGCTAGCCGACTGCGCTACACCCCGAGAGACATTCAACACTGTTGATACCTCATCCCCTGGGCTTTCTGCCCAGACTTGAAGTACCGACCGCAGTATAACACACCCCAATTGCCGACCGCAAGAGCAGTTCAGCTCCCTACGCGCTGCAATAGGCCGCAGTGAGGCGCCTATCGCGCCGATGCTGCTAGGACGATTTGAGAGGTGATTGTGAACTGACTGCGCTACACTTGTGCTTGATTTTGACGAGCCTGGATGGTATGTTCTTGTGTGGCGCATAGAGTATGCGACGGCTTTCCTTACCCCCAATACCGACGTGCATGAACGCAGCGGTTCATGTGGAAATTCGATGATGATGGAGGTGTGAACACGATGCGTCACGAGAGTTACGAGACAATTCTGCGCGCGGTAGGCCGTGTGCTGGATGCCGCCGAGGCGTCGTCTTTTGCCATGCGTGAGACTGCGACTGGCCTATCGTTAGAGCTCACTGGGGAGGCTGGAACCGAGCGGTATGACTTGCCGTTGAGTGATGTGGCCGCGCTCGTCGAGTGGCAGGGTATTGCCGATGCCGCTCCGAACTATGAGCGGGCCCGCTCTTCAGATGAGGGCACACTCACTGGGTTCCTGCAGCGCCATCAGCGCGAACTGGCGGACGCACTGGCCTAAGGTGCAGCGCCGCGCGCCACATATGCTCCGGCACCATATCCGGAGTATACCAATCGGGGTTCCGTCGTGAACGGAGCCCGATTTTTTTGTCGCTGCGATCCAGAGCATGGCGCATGCGATACCACGTCTGGCATCGTTGCTGTCTGTGATACCCAATTGCACGCAGTCAAGCGAGGATGCCACATCCCAGATCCGAGCCCGCGCAGGCGGGCTTCGTGGCCCGCAGGCCATCCAGGCGCGACTGCAGTCGCCCGCGAATTCTCCCCACCCCGCCGCCACCCTCCCACCACCTCGCGCACTCTGGTGTGCGGCAGCGCAACGTCGCCTCCAGGCCACAGTGAATGTACTGGCCCCATACCCATTCGCCGCAACATCCATGCTGCGGCCAGCCGCTGCACACCGCACCGCACCAGACGGATTTCGTACGCTGGGAGGGACAGCACGTGTCGCGCATTGCGGGCATATCCAGTCAGGGTGTATAATGCAGCGTGCATCGTGCGGACACTTTGGCGAGGACGCCCCGCCGATCGGCTGGCGCTTTGCCCTCACGCCGAGGTCCGCGCATTCAGCGCTTTCCACGGGGGGACAGCCCGCTGGGGGCGTGGCATTCCCCACAATCCCAGCGCACTCCAGTCGCTCGTTCTGCCGCGTCTTGCCGCGTCTTGCCGCGTCTTGCCGCGTCTCATTGCGCCCATCCGGATGCCTCTTGCGCCAGGGCGCAAATGCCAGCGTACAATAGCGATATTCACCATTCACCACCTTATCGTGTGTTTTTATGAGGGCGAAGACATGCCTGCGAAGCGGACACAAAATACATCGGCAAACGGCAAAACAGCACCACTTTCGGGTCATTCAGCGCGTAAAGCTACGTCACCGAACACCAGCCAGGATATTCGCGCGCGGTTTCTGGCCTATTTCGAGGAGCGTGACCATCAGCGCGTCTCCAGTTCGTCGTTGATACCTCCGTCGGATGACCCTACCGTATTGCTGACGACGGCTGGCATGCAGCAGATGATCCCATATTTTCTCGGACGGATGACGCCGCCCAGCACACGCCTGACCTCCGTGCAGAAATGTTTCCGCACGACCGATATCGACGAGGTGGGCGATGCGTCGCATCTGACGTTCTTCGAGATGCTCGGCAACTTCGCGGTCGGCGCCTATTTCAAACGCGAGGCAATCGCCTTCGCCTGGGACCTGCTGACGAAGGTCTACCAGTTGCCGCCGGACCGACTCGCCCCGACAGTGCATCCTGACGACGACGAAGCGCCGGGCTACTGGCAGGAGATCGCGGGCATCCCGGCCGATGGCATCACCCGGCTTGAGGATAACTGGTGGGGGCCTCCGGGGGCCTCCGGTCCGTGCGGGCCAGACTCTGAGATCTACTATGATCGCGGGGCTGAATTCGGCTGTGGCGAGCCGGACTGCGCGCCGGGGTGTGACCGCTGCGAGCGCTATCTGGAGATCTGGAACCTGGTATTCATGCAGTATTACCAGGATACCGACGGCACGCGCACGCTGCTCAAGCAGCCGAATATTGACACCGGCATGGGGCTAGAACGCCTGACAATGGTCCTGCAGGGCAAGAATTCGGTCTTTGAGACTGATCTCTTCCGTCCAATCATCGACAAGTTCGCGACGCTGGCGCATACCACCTACGGCGAGAATGCCGAACACGACCGTGCTTTGCGAGTGATAGCCGACCACGGGCGTGCACTCGTCTTTCTGGCGGGCGATGGCGTGCTGCCGAGCAACACTGGCCGAGGTTATATCTTTCGCCGGGTGCTGCGACGCGCGGTGCGCTATGGCAAAATGCTTGGCCTGGAAGGTCTCTTTCTGGCTGAGGCGGCCGATACGGTCATTGACCTGATGCGGGGTCACTACGAGGAACTGGTGACGCGGCGCGATCAGATTGTGGACGTCATCAGCACGGAGGAGCGCCGGTTCAACCAGACGCTGACCGCAGGACTGCAACTGCTCACCCGCGAACTTGACGCGCTGGCGAAGGCGGGTAAGCGCGAGGTGCCTGGCGAGTTGGCGTTCAAGCTCTACGATACGCATGGTTTCCCGGTGGAGTTGACCGCTGAGGTCGCGCGCGAGCGCGGCATGACAGTGGACCGTGCCGGCTATGATGGCGCCATGCAGCGTCAGCAAGATCAGGCTCAGGGCGGACACGTGTTCGTTCGCGAGCACGAGGAGGAAGCATGGACGAAGGTCAGCAACGCTCTTCCGACGACCAGCTTCACCGGGTACGAGGGGACGCTCGGCAGCAGCGAGGTCGTCGCGATGCTGGTGAACGGCAAGCCAGCGGACGAGGCGAGCGCCCCACAAGAGGCCGCGCTCGTACTGGCGGCGACGCCCTTCTACGCGGAGGCGGGCGGCCAGATGGGCGACCACGGCGTGATCGGCAGCCAGACCGGGATTTTTCAGGTGAGCGACACGCAGCGCCCCGTTCCCGGCCTCATCGTCCACTATGGGAAGATGATCGAGGGACATCTGCGCGTGGGGACAGAGGTGCGCGCGGAGGTCGACGCGAACCGGCGACGGGCGATTATGCGCAATCACAGCGCCACTCATCTGCTGCACCGCGCCCTCAAAGATATTCTGGGCGAACAGGTGCACCAGCAGGGGAGCCTCGTCGCCCCGGATCGCCTACGGTTCGACTTCAACATGACACGCCCGATGACCGTGGAAGAACTCCGCGAGATCGACCGCCACGTCAATTCGGCGGTGCTGGCCAACAGCGTCGTCCATACCGAGACGATGCCCTACCGCGAGGCGGTGGCTACCGGCGCGATGGCGCTGTTCAGCGAGAAGTACGGGGATACCGTGCGCGTGGTGACGATGGGGACGAGCAAGGAACTGTGCGGCGGTACCCACGTCGCGGCGACGGGCCAGATCGGCCTGTATCTGACGACGCAAGAGGCGGGCACAGCCGCGGGTATCCGGCGCGTCGAGGCGCTGACGGGTACCGGGGCCGAGACGTTCGTCCATCGGCGGAACGACCTCGTTTCGAATCTGGCTGGCCGCCTGCAGACGACCCCAGACGCCCTCGCGGACCGCGTCCGCCAACTGCAGGACGAACTGGCCGACGCCCGCCGTTCTCTGAACAACATCCAGCGGAGCCAGGCTCGCGAGGAGGCCGCCCGACTGGCGGCTTCTCCAACCGAGGTGAACGGCGTCCCGCTGGTGGCGGCGGTCGTCTCGGCTCCCGATACCCAGGCCCTTCAGGAGATGAGCGACGCGATTCGCAACCGCCTCGGTTCGGGCGTGATTCTGCTGGCAAGGGAAGGGGACGGCCAGGCCCAGTTCATCGTGACGATCGACGACGCCCTGACGAAGCGCGGCCTGCACGCGGGCAAGATCGCCGCTGTGGTGGGCGAACGCCTGGGCGGCCGGGGCGGCGTACGCCCTGACTCTGCCCAGGGCGGCAGTAAAGACGTGCGCAATCTTCGTTCAACCATCGCGGAGGCGCGCGCGCTTCTCGCCTAGCAACAACGCGACCATTGCCGCGTTCGCGGAATACAACACAGAGAGGCCACGGCCAACGGACATGTTCCCGGCCGTGGCCTTCGTCTTGCGATAATCGTACTTTTGCGGCACGATTTGGTACTTTCGATGCATCTGTAAAAACAGGGTGCTTGAGACGCCGTAGTACTGTCTGGACGCTTCGGAAACCAAACGCGCGTGTGGGCGGTTATCGGGCCATTAGAGAATAACTGAGGAGGCGGGGGATGGACGACATTATCTGGTTGAAGCCGAAATCCTCCTATGCGACCGTCTCCGCGGCGCTGACGCTTTCGGGTGGCTGCCGGGTAGCGCTCGTGGTTCCGACAGGAGAGCGCGCCTGCCTCGACGACGATGGGGTGCTCAGCGCCTTGCATCGCCGCTGCCAGCTTCTCGGCAAACGTGTGGTGATTATCGGTGGCGATGCTCGCCTGCGTGCACTTGCCGTTGCCGCCGGCTTCGAAGCGGCGACTTCGCTCGACGATTGGGGCGAGACCGCACCAGAGCTCTACGCGCCACGTCCTCGTCGCAAGGCAGCGGGTGCATCGCGCCTTTGGCTGGTGAGTGCACAGGAATCCCAACGAGTCATATCGGGCGAGCACGACACCTGGGTCAGTGAGCCGCCGGAATTCGTCGTCGAGCTGCGCGAGACCTTCGCTCCTCAGTCCACGAAGGCGCGGCCGTCAATCGGCGCCGGGATGACGCGTATACCTGAGTCCGCTGAGGATGAGATCACCAGCGCGACTGAGCGAAGCGAGCGCTTCGAAGAGGTGCTCATCGGCCGCATCCTGGAGACCAGTGGCATTCACCGCCCCCAGATTCCCGGTAGCTGGTAAGCCCCGAATTGCCCACTACGCGTGGCAGCCATTGCGCGCTCACCTCACCATGCTCGCCTCACCCAGCCGCAGTGGTATACTCAACCATCGGGCCTCGTCTCGCCGCACGCGCCCAAGGTCGCTCGTGGTGGCGCGTGGGGCAGCCTGCTGAGTTCGCCGTAACGTCCGCAGATACAACACAATCTTGTGTGAAGTAAGAGAGATGATTCCGTGCCGCACCGTATGCACGAAGGGCCAGCCCCCGACGGCCACGACTCAGCCAACCACGATGAGCCTCAGAGCATTCCAGGAGCCGAGGAGTATTTGACGGGCGAACGCATCGTTCCGCATCAGCTTACACCTGGAATGTCTGTCGCCGATTTGCTGGATAGCTCGTTTCAGGCCTATAACGCCGGGCGCATCAATGAGGCCGCGCGCCTGTATACCCAGCGGATGCTCGACCCGCAACAGGATGTTACCGTCTGCCTGACCATCGCGGGGGCTATGACACCCGCCGGAGTCGGTGGCAGCATCATCACGCTGATGGAGCGCGGCGCTATCGACTTCATGGTGAGCACGGGCGCGAATCTGTATCATGATATTCATCACGCGCTCGACTACGCGCTGCATCGGGGCAGCTTCAAGCTGAGCGACCCGGACCTGCACGAGGCGGGCGTCATCCGCATCTACGACGTGCTTTTCCTCGACGAGGTGTTGCTCGACACCGACCGCTTCCTGCGTGAAATCTTCAAGACGTTCCCGCAGCGACCGATGTCTACCGCCGAGTTGCATCACCTGATTGGCCAGCGGCTCTTAGAGGTGGGTGTTGATCCTGAGCATTCGGTGCTGGCGATGGCGGCAAAGTGGAATGTGCCCATCTACACCTCGTCTCCAGGCGATTCGTCCATCGGCATGAATCTCGCCCGTCACCAACTCGACGGCAACGCGCTCACGATCGATCCGCTGTATGATGTCCACGAGACGACCGCGATCGTTCAGGCGGCGACGCGCAATGGCGTCATCATTCTTGGCGGCGGCTCGCCCAAAAACTTCTATCTGCAGACGCAGCCGCAATTGTGGGAGGTGCTGGGCATCAACAAGGGTGGCCACGACTATTTCATCCAGATCACCCAGGATGCCCCACACTGGGGCGGGCTTTCAGGGGCGACGCCATCGGAGGCTGTCTCATGGGGCAAGATCAAGCCTGAACAACTAGAGGAATCCGTCGTCGTCTATGCCGACACCACCGTCGCTTTTCCGCTCATCGCCGCCTATGCGGTGAGCCGCGCTGAGCCACGTCCGCGCCGCGAGTTGTATACACGCCGCGAAGAAATGATGGAGGCACTGCGTTCGGCGTACCGGGAAGGCGGTTCGGGCAGCGACATAGCGACGAGCAGCGGCGAGGGTATCGAACAGGCAGTTATTGACCGGGATCGTTGAGGCGTGTTGGCCCGACGATGCGGGACGAAAGAGAGGGCGACGATGCGGGATGTGTTGCCTGAGCTTGAGCGCTGGCATGCGGCGGGCAAGCCTATTGCGATAGCCACGGTCATCTCCGTCGCGGGCTCCGCGCCACGTGGCATTGGCGCGACCCTGGCGATGACGGCTGACGGCGATATCGCTGGCTCGGTAAGCGGCGGCTGCGTGGAGCCCGCGGTGATCGAGGAGGGGCTGAAGACGCTGCGAAGCGGCAAGCCAAAGCTGCTCTCCTATGGAATCACCGAAGAGCAGAATGTCGAGCAGATTGGCCTCTCGTGTGGCGGGCAGATCCAAGTCTTCGTCGAGCGTCTCAGCAACCTTGAGCCACTTGCCGCGTCGCTCGAAGCCGAGCAGCCTATCGTCCGCGCTGTGGTGATCGAGGCTCCCGAAGGTGCTGGCGCAGCGGCTGGAGCAAGTCTGCTGATTCGGGAAAGCGGCGAACTGGTCGGCGGCTCCGGCAACACCGCACTGGATGACGCCGCAATAGGCAAGGCACGCGAACTGCTGCGCGATGGCGAATCCGCGACGGCCACGATGACGGTTGGCGAGCAGCCGGCTGAGGTGTTCTTCTCGGTCTATCAGCCCGAACCGTCGCTGGTCATTGTCGGCGCGGGTCATATCACCATTCCGCTGGCACGGCTGGCCAAAACGCTTGATTACCGGGTAACGGTGGTAGATCCACGCGAGGCATTTGCCACCCGCGAGCGCCTGCCCGACGCCGACGAGATTCTGCTGGAATGGCCGGACGACGCGCTGGCGCATCTGCACGTTTCTGG